>JANOZG010000142.1:0-3283 GCA_031429275.1 Planctomycetota bacterium | reverse complement strand
GCTCCAGAGGAGTCTTCCTGCGAAGAATCTCTGTCATGCCGTCGCTGACGATTTCGATGTGATTGAAGTTGTTCATGCTTCGCTTCTAACGTGAACAGGAGAACTCTGGCAACCGCACAATTTCACCGCCTTTTAACGCGGATTCGTGAGCACAGATGCCGACGCAGGTCCAGTTTGCACTGGTCACAGCGTTTGGACGAGGATCGCGGTCCTCGACCAGAGCACTCAGCATTTCGTGAACGAGATGTGGATGCGATCCACCGTGGCCGCCGCCTTGCAGGAACGACAGATGATCCGCATCATGAATTGCTGATGGCATCGTGAATTTGCGAATGGATTCCGGCAGCAGATGAGCATAGTCCGGAATGGTGACCTTCTCAGGAATCTCCGGCTCTGGCTTTTTCGCCGTGTGAATCACGTGCGGCTCATGCTCGACTAAAGTCCACTCGAAGCTCTTCTTCGTGCCATACACGTCGAAGCTCTCACGATACTGCCGCGCCACATCGTACAGGCAGCGCCAGATGTGAGCGGTCAGGTCGGTGTCCTTAATCTTGATGTGGCAAGTTTCCAGAGCAAACTTGTTGCCGGATTTCTGCGCGATGTCGTCGCGAACAGTTCCGCTGCCGAAGCAACTGACGTATTCGGCAAGGCCGTCAACCAGGCCAAGACAAGGGCTGACCACGTGAGTCGCATAGTGCATCGGGATCATCCTTTCCCAGTACGCCGGCCAGCCATCCATATCCTGAGGATGTGACGCGGCCAAGTGCTGGATCTTGCCAAGTTCGCCCTTCTTGTACATCTCTTTGATAAACAAATACTCGCGACTGTACACGACAGTTTCTGCCATCATGTACTTCAAGCCGGTCTTCTTGACCTTCTCAACAATCTGTCGGCATTCGTCGATCGTCGTTGCCATTGGCACGGTGCACATGACGTGCTTGCCAGCGTCGAGAGCCTTCAACGACATCCACGCATGGTCAATGATCGGGCTATTAATGTGAACGAAGTCGATATCCTTGTCGGCCAGCACTTCCTCGTAGGTTGCATATCGCTTATCAATCCCAAACTGATCTCCGCACTTCTTGAGTTCCGCCGGATCGCGTCGGCAGATCGCCGCTACGTTGGCATTCGGATGAGCCTGGTAGATTGAAATGAACTCGGCCCCAAAGCCGAGGCCAACCATTGCGACATTAAACTGCTTCGCCATCATGTGCTCCTGAAGGTTGAATAAGAACGCGGGTTCGCTGCTGCCTGTGCTGACGATCGAACGGGCGGCTGGATCCTGACAGTTGCCGCATGATTTCGTCCGTCGATGTTTTCCGCTAAGTCGTCGACGACAGTCATGAGTTTCGCAGATAGTGCCTTTCGGGAAACTCATTTGCCATGAGAAATCGCGCAAAAGACTTGAGTTTTTTCACCGGAGACAACATAGTGACATCGCACAGTGCTGGAAGCTTCAGGAGTCCGTAGGGTGAAAAATCGTTCCGTTGCGCTTTTACTGGAGACATCCAATGCCTATTCCCGAGGCCTTCTGGACGGCATCATCGGCTTTGTTCAGCAACGTCGCAGTTGGTCGGTTTATCTGCCGGAACAGGAACGAGGTGCTGATCCGCCGGAGTGGTTGCGACGCTGGAAGGGTGATGGCATCATCGCTCGCATTGAAACTCACGAGATCGCTCGAGCTGTCCGGGCAACTTGCCTGCCCGTCGTTGATGTCAGTGCAGGTCGCTTCCTTGAGGAGATTCCCTGGCTCGAAACTGACGACCAGAAAATTGCTTCACTGGCGGCCGACCATCTGTTGCAGCGTGGCTTCCGAAATCTTGCGTTCTGTGCGGACCCAGGATTCCAGTGGTCTATTCTGCGCGAACAGCAGTTTTCGAAATCTGTCGCAGAAGCTGGAGCCAATTATTTCCTGCACCAGTCGGTCGCCCGCTCGGATCCTCACTATTCATGGAATCGTGATCGCAAGAGTCTGCTGAACTGGTTGCGAAAGCTTCCTCGCCCCGTGGGCATTATGGCGTGTTACGATATCAAAGCTCAGCAGGTGCTCGCGATCTGTCGTGATGAGGGAATTACCGTGCCGGACGAAGTTGCAGTGATTGGCGTCGACAACGATCGACGATTGTGTGAACTCTGCGATCCGCCACTTTCGAGCGTTGTGCCGAATTCCTGGAAGACAGGCTTTGAAGCCGCTTCTCTGTTGGATCGAATGATGTCGGGTGAGAACGTCGGCAACCACCCGCGGCTCATTCCACCGCTCGGTGTGCAGACTCGACAATCTACCGATGTTCTTGCCATCAACGACCCGGACATCGTGGCCGCACTGCGATTGATTCGCATGAAGGCCTGCGAAGGCGTTAACGTGCAGCAGATCGTGAAGCAGATCCCGATGTCTCGGCGAGTTTTCGAGAGTCGTTTTCAAAAGCTCGTCGGTCGCACTCCTCATGCTGAGATTCTTCGCCTGCGGATTGATCGCTGTCGACAGTTGCTTTCGGAGACTGACCTTCCCCTCACGGAAATCGCACGTGCCGCCGGGTTTCCACACGCAGAATACTTGTCCGTTACGTTCAAGCGAGAAGTTGGTGAAACGCCTCGTGAGTTCCGTAACAACAACCGTAGTTCCCAAAGAAATACTCCGCAAGAACCGAGCCCTTGATGCAATCGAATGTACGCGAACGCTTAATCCTGCTTTTCGATCACTGGCGGTTCACTTGAAGCTGGTGTATCCAACGCCTCGGTCTTAACAGCCGCAGCATTCGACGGCGCTTGGTGAGTTTCCTGCAAAAGTTCCAGTAGAAGCTTGTGAGCCTGTCGATAACGTGGTGCCTGGGCCAGTGCCAGCAAAACATGGCGTCGCGAGGATTCTTTGTCGGTGGCTTTCAGCAACGCTGCGATGCGAAAATGCAGTCGAGCGGCATCATCTTTTTGCAGACTCAATAGACTCGTCAGCGCACTGATCGCCACCTCCAGTTGCCCCACACTCTCCGCAGCCGTGACTGTTCGATTCAGCGCCGCCGGTTGAAATGGGTCGATCGCAAAAATCGTTTTCCCTAATTCCACAACGCGTTCAGGCTGCTTTTGAACTTCGCAAAGCTCCTGCAGCCGCATTGCCGCGTCGAGATCATCAGCGGAATATTTCAAATGCTCCGTCAGCGTTTGCATCTCCAATTCGGTTTGTCCGCGCTGCTTGTAGATATCTGCCAGCAACCGGCGAGGCCCGTCTGGATGGTCATCCTGAGGCACAAGTGTAATCAATTCCTGCAACTGCGATTCGGCCTGATCA
>JANOZG010000141.1:0-4214 GCA_031429275.1 Planctomycetota bacterium | reverse complement strand
GACGGGTCTGGAGACCCGTCCTACGAGGTGGCTACAAAACTGCTACGTCCGCACCTTCGCCAACTCCGCCCACAGGCAAGCGCTGGCGAGTGTGCCGCGGTGAAAATCCTGAACGTGAATGTGTTCGTCGGGGCTGTGCAGGTTGTCCGAATTCCGACCCCAGCCGAGCAGAAGCGTATCGAGTCCCAGGATTTGTTTGAAGCTGAGTACGACTGGAATCGAACCGCCCTCACGAACCAAAACCGGCGGCTGCCCAAATGCTGTTTCAACCGCTTTGCGAGCTGCAGTGAGCCAGTCGCTGGTTGGATCGAAGACGAACGCCTCGCAGCCATGAAATCGCTTGAATTCGAACTCAATCCCAGCCGGACAGTTGGACCTCAAAAACGCTTCCAATGCATCGAGAACCTTGGCTGGTTTCATCGACGGCACCAGGCGGCACGTGATCTTTGCAGTCGCTCGGGACGGAATAATTGTCTTCGGACCTTCGCCGGTGTAGCCGCCGACGATGCCATTGATGTCACACGTTGGCCGAGCCGTGCGACGCTGCAGTGTGGTATAGCCTTTTTCCCCAAACGGTGCCGAGCTGCCGACTTCTTTCAGGAAGTCCGCCTCTGCGAACGGCAGCGCGGCGTATTGTTCAAGTTCGATCGCGGTGAGTTCCTGCACGTCGTCGTAGAAGCCAGGAATCTGAATGCGACCATCATCGCCCACCAGCTTGCCACACATCTTTGCGAGTGCATTCACAGGATTGGCGATGCTGCCACCATAGATGCCGCTATGCAGATCCTTCGAAGGGCCTTTCAGCCGCACTTCTGCCGCTACAATTCCGCGCAAGCCGCAAGTGATCGCCGGAATGCCATCGCCGTACTGACTTGTATCACTCACGACGGCAACGTCAGCCTTCAGCAAATCGCCGTGTGTTTCCAGAAAGTGATCAAGATTCGCTCCGCCAACTTCTTCTTCACCTTCGATGAGGACCTTGACGTTGACTGGAAGTTCGCCGTTCACCTTCATCCATGCCGCGATGGATTTCAGATGAGTGAACAACTGACCTTTATCATCGGTCGCACCTCGTGCGAATAACTTGCCATCACGCACTTGTGGTTCAAATGGCGGCGTTGTCCACAGGTCGAGCGGATCGGGCGGTTGAACATCGTAGTGTCCGTAGACCAGCACCGTCGGAAGTTGCGGATCACGAATGAGTTCGCCATAGACAATGGAATGGCCTTTGGTCGTAAAGATCTGAGCCTTCAGGCCTGCATCTTCCATCGATTTCCTGACCCAATCTGCACAGCGATGCATGTCCGGCACATATTTACTGTCCGCACTGATGCTGGGGATTCGCAGGAAGTCGCAAAGCTCCTTCAGAGCTGTGTCCTGAGTCGACTTCAAATGATCGAGAACGTTTTGCATGATTGGAAGTTTGCTTTCTGCCGTAGGACGTGACTCCAGTCCCGTCCTGAAGATGTTACGCTGGCTGACCGGGCCTGGAGAGGGGCAAAGGAACCCCGGGACTTCCTTCGCAGGGGCGGTCCAGCCCCGGATGCTTCTCAAAACAAGACGGGTCGGGAGACCCGTCCTACGTATTATTTAATCTTGTAGCAGCAAATCACGTCCTGATCTCGAAGGAACAAACAACCGTTGCTGATCACGGGATGCGTCCAGATGCGTCCCTGTGGATTTCGCTGAGTCGTCTGCGGATCAAGTTTAAACTTGCTGACTTCTTTGAATTCCGTCTCCGTAGCGAGTACCAGAGAACATTCGCCGTCACCTTCGGTCAGACAATACAGCATGCCATCGGCATAAGCGACCGCGCCTTTGCTGCCGTTCTTTTTCTTGTCACTCCAGACGAGTTCGCCTGTATTGAAATTCTGGCAAATGACGCCGTTGTCGTCGCTGTGTCCGTAGAGATAATCACCGAGCAGCAAAACACCGCCATGATGATTCTTCATCACTTTGTTGTCATAGATTTTTTCGACTTTGTTATCGCCGGTAATGTTCAGAAGCAGACATCCCGCGCCGTAGCCAGCGGTCACGTATACCTGGCCCTCTCTGTAGATCGGAGTTGGAATCACTGCGGTCCTGCCCGGAAAGTCATGCTTCCAAAGCAGTTTGCCATCGGCATCCAGACCGAAGACTTTGGACTCAGTCAGCTGAATGTACTGACGCTTGCTGAAATGATCGACTGCGATAATCGACGAGTAGTGCGCCTTTTCTTTGATATCCGCAGACTGCCAAAGCTTCTCACCCGACTGCAGATTAAAACAAGCCACAGTTCCCTGGTCGCCACCCGGTGTGACCAACACCTTGTCGCCGTCGATCAGAGCGGATTCGCAGTATCCCCAGTCTGGAACTGAACCACTGAGTTCCGTCAGACTCGTGCGCCATTTTTCCACGCCGTCTTTCACGGACAGGCAAACAACGTTGCCCTTGCCGCTGATGGCAACCAGTAAATCGCCTGCGATGGTCGGTGTGCTTCGCGGTCCGCCACCCCAGCCGTTGTCGAGGTAATTGCCGATGTTTGTCTGCCAGATTTTTTCTCCAGTGTCGGCTTTCAGAGCGATCACAAATTCGTTCGACTCAGCCGTAGATCCATCCGCCCCCATGGTAAACAGCACGCCGTTCGACGTGGCGAATCCTGAATAGCCCAGGCCTGCGTCGTGCGACGTCCAGAGTTTCTCCGGACCGCCTTCCGGCCATTGCTTCAGCAGGCCGGTTTCGGACGAAATATCATCACGGTTCGGACCGCGCCATGATGGCCAGTCTTCAGCCCGGACCGAATTGCTAAGCACCGCAGAAACGAATAACGCAAGCACATTAAACCGGACCAACATGTCTCACCCTGAAACTGCAAACTTGACGGAACCAATGATCCCCGTCATTTATAAAGAATAAAACCGCCCCCAAAGGCTCGATTTACAGACGGGAAACTGTAACACAATCCGTTGCCGCTGTCGCACCAGTCTCGCCACTGAAAATCCCGGCGACTGGCAGCGAAGCCCGCCCTTTCCAGACTTGTGTGCCGTAAGCCTCGTATCCCAAGGCATTGCCAATTCCCAAAAACTACAGCCGTTCCATCAGGCGGATTGCATTCCGTCACTTTCCTGGTAGCTTAGCTGCTCAACAGAATCTTAACCCCCTTGAACTCCGCTCATAATTCCCGCCGTAACCTGAGTCTAAACATGCGCTTGCACTGCGTTGCTCTTTCCGTGGTGTCGATTTGCCTAAGTTGCTTACAATATGCGTTCGGTCAGAATCAGTCTGAACCAAATCGCACCGCAGCGGGATCTCTCGACCGTCCGATTCAGGCCCTGCTCGTCACCGGCGGCTGCTGTCATGACTACGATCGCCAGAAGCTCATTCTCACCCGCGGAATCAGTGCAAGAGCTGATGTGCGCTGGACCGTCGTGCATCAGGGCGGCACGTCGACTGACACGAAGATTCCTCTTTACAACGATCCAAACTGGGCTGACGGCTTCGATATCGTCGTCCACAACGAATGCTTCGCTCATGTCACCGACAAGGAATTCGTCGACCGCATCCTGAAGCCGCACAAAGAAGGCCTGCCCGCGATTCTGATTCACTGCGCAATGCATTGTTATCGAGACGGCGATGATCGTTGGTTTGAATTCTGCGGAGTTCAATCGCCGGGCCACGGTCCTCACTATTCATACACGATCAACAACGAAAAACCCGACCATCCGATCATGGCCAGTTTTGGCGAGCGCTTCGTGGTGCCGAAGGGCGAACTCTATCACGCCGCGAAAGTGTTCGACACGGCAACTCCGCTGGCCATCGCCAATCGTCAGGACAACAGCGAGCCGCAGGTTTGCATCTGGACCAACGACTATCACGGCACGCGAGTCTTCGCGACGACCGTCGGCCACTATAACGAGACGATGGTCGAGCCGACCTATCTGGACATGATGACTCGCGGGCTGCTGTGGGCCGTCGGACGCGATCCAGAGAAAGATTTCACGCCGATCACACCTCAGATCGACGAAGACATCCGAGCCCTCGTCAACGTGAAACTCGAAAATAATTCCCCGGTGCTGACTCAGGGCTGTTGCGGCGAAGGCAACCACGTCTTCAACAAGCCGGCCAAAGCCAGCAGTGAAGAAACCGGCAAGAAGAATTTTGCTACGAACGCCGTCGACGGCCGGCTTGACACTCGCTGGTGCGCGGCTGGACCGAGCCAAGGCGAATCGATCACG
>JANOZG010000140.1:0-4059 GCA_031429275.1 Planctomycetota bacterium | reverse complement strand
CTTCGGTGGCTATGTCGCCGATCGCTACAGCCGCCGCCACGTCATTGTCACAAGTCTGTTCGTTTGGTCGCTGGTGACATTCGCGACGGGATTTGTACAGACATACGACCAGTTGGTGTGGACTCGAGCACTCATGGGTATCAGTGAAGCCTTCTACATTCCCGCAGCGCTGGCGTTGATTACTGACTTTCACGTAGGGCGAATGCGCTCCACGGCTGTGAGCGTGCATCAGACGGGCATCTATTCTGGCCTGATTCTCGGCGGATTTGCTGGCTATGCGGCCGATAGCCCGATGATTGGTTGGCGCATGGCTTTCTATTGCTGCGGAGTCCTGGGAGTTATTTATTCGCTGCCGCTGATGTTGATGCTGCGAAATCCGGAACGCAGGACAGAACGGACGTCGCTCAACCCGATTGAGTCTCTGACGGAACTACTCACCAATCGCAACTTCCTGTTGTTGGTGGTTTACTTCACACTGCCGGCAATTGCGGGCTGGGTCGTGAAAGACTGGATGCCCGATATTCTGCAGGAGAAATTTCATCTGAAGCAAGGTAAGTCGGGTTTGATTTCGATGTTCGTGCATCCGGCATCGATCGCCGGAGCCGCGATCGGCGGTCTGCTGGCGGACTATTGGATGAAGAAGGCGACTCGCGGACGAATATTTGTCAGCGCTATCGGGATGGCCATGTTCTTGCCAGCGTTATTCAGTGTCGGAAATGCATCAACGTTCACTGTGGCCATTGGCGGGTTGGTTGTATTTGGACTGGGCTGGGGGTTTTTCGACTGCAATAACATGCCAATCCTGTGCCAGATCACGCGGCCTCAACTGCGAGCGACCGGTTATGGAATTATGAATCTCGTCAGCATCAGCTGTGGCGGTTTCGGTGACTGGGGGTTTGGATTTTTGAGAGACCGCGACGTGCCGCTCAACCTGATCTTCGGCGCATTCGCGCTGATTGCGGCACTATCGATCGTTGTGGTGCTGTTGATTCGGCCAAAGCCGCAGGAGACAGAGGAATAGAGATTGGGAAATGAATGACGCTTTTTAATCTTAGCCAACTGTTCCTTCCGCGACTCCCAATTCCTGTTTACCACTCATCCTTTTAACTACTGGACCCGCAGTCCAACCGGCAGCGCTTCGCCGAGGATCAGGCTGGCTTCTTCGCTTTCCAGCGAGCCGCCTTCGGTGATGAGCGTAATGAAATGGCTCTTCACGCCAGCCGATGTCATGCGATCGGCGACTCGGTTGCGTAAGGCATCGTCGATATCGCGGAAGCGGTCGTGAGTCCGGCGGGCCAGTTGCATCAGAGTCAACTGCGTCGTGGAATCATCCAGATCGCCGACTCGAAGCAGGACATCAATCCATGTTGAAACCTGCTGCACTGGCACGACAAGATTCAGCGGGCCATACACAGGCACTCGACCACCAATACGACCAAGACTCCAGATCAATGCATTCCGTACCGATTCGAAGGCCGTGCGATGGAAGAGATCAACAATCATGTCGCCAAGTTCAATCCGCACCGACTGCTGCAGCAATTCCATCGATCCCAGCATACGCCAGATTTCAGCGGCTTCATGATTGCCCGAAGCATACGGAGCCGCTTTGCCTCGACCAGTTCGCACCTGCCGAAAACGTTGACGAATTGCGGGAAGAACCGTTGATGCGATCTGAGTCTGGCGACCTGCCGCAAGCCCACCTGAAATCCGGCGACACAAAGTCCGCAGCTCCGCCATACAGGCGGCACTTGAATGCAGCAGACGGCCGTTCGTTGCGCGCCATGTTTCTTCGACTCGCCAATCATCAGCCGCCATGCCAAATCCTGGACGCAGGCAAAACCCGGTCAGGTTCAGCCAGCGAGCTTCGTGCTGCGGACTTGGACGGCGACCGTTGCTGAGGTCCAGTAGTTCCGCCCACATCGCTCGCAGCAACGACGATGGCCATTCCAGTCGAGGCAATCCGATCACTTCCGTCAACTGCTTCATCGCATCTTCAGGACGAATCGTGCTGTCCGATCCAAAGACGTTTCGCAGTACCGTGATCGCCGCAATCACCAATTCCTGATCAACAATGCCGGATTGTTCGGCAGCACCCGTGTGAGCTTCGCGATCTGTTTCCGTCGCCGAACGCACATCGAACTGCAGTTGCCATCGGCGCGAATTGTCTACCTGCTCGCACCACAGATCCAGCGTTCCGATTTCTGTCAGAGTCGCCGACAGACGAGCATCAACGGTCGCTGCGTCGCCGCGTTTGCGAGTCGTCAACACGGTGCGGATCGGCGGCAGCGCTGTCATCTGTTCGGGGTCGAATGGAATGATCTGACCGGGCTTGTCTGTGAGCCGTGTGCCGGAAACGAGGATCGGGAATTCAACCGGTTCCGAGGTTCGTACCTTAAACGTGCGATCGATCACCACCGGCGTCGCAGATGCTTCTGTTCCGGCCGCGACCAGACACAACGCCGCTCGCTGCCCATTTGCCTGCTCGATGCCGATGTAATACGTGCGAGCCAAACCAGCCACGATTCTAATGCCGACACCGCGCCGCACCATACCAAAATACGCCGCACCACGAGCGACGGCCAGATCAAGGCGATCATTACGCAGCACGATCGGCGACCACTTGGATTCGCCTCCGAACCAGTGTTCCAGCGATTCGATTAATCGCGATCGCAGCACTGGCGACGCGAAGAAGCCGCCGTTGAACAAAACGATATCCGGTCGTGCAGGTACCTCTTCAACTTGCGAATGAGTCCTCAGAAACATCGCCAGGTATTTCGTGATCGCAGCGTCGGCTGCGTACGGAAGTCCGAACTCCTGGAATCCCGACTGGCGTTTCTGAGGTCGCTCATGCAACTCAACCATCGGCAGAAAACCATTGACGAACAAGGTCATGACGTCATCGCGTGACAGTACTGCCTGCATCGCGCCGCCGATCAGGCGCGAACCGGTACCAGCCACCACAACCGTGTACGATTCCGGCGCGTTGGGACCGAGCAGGATTTCTTTTGCGTGGCGGCATGCGGGAATGAGCATACTCCACTGCCGAGGATCCAGCTTGCCGCCGTTCGTGAGTTTCTGTTCGACAAAGTGAGCCAGTGCCAGATCGAGATTATCGCCGCCCAGCAGCAGATGATCTCCCACGGCAACTCGGTGAAACTGCAAGCGCCCGCTTTCACCGGATCGCACGTGAATCAGACTGAAGTCCGACGTTCCACCACCGATGTCGCAGACCAGAATCGTCTGGCCGGGTGAAACAATCTGATCCCAGTCATCACGATGCGCATCGACCCACGAATAAAATGCGGCCTGTGGTTCTTCCAGCAACACGATTCGCGGCAAGCCGGCCATTCGGGAGGCAGCGACCGTGAGTTCACGCGCAACTTCATCAAATGACGCAGGAATCGTCAACACGATGTCCTGTTCGGCCATCGGATGATCGGCGTGCGATGCGTCCCACGCTTCTTTCATGTGCCGCAGATAACGTGCGGTGGCTTCGACCGGCGATGATCGTTCAACATCAGCGGCTCCGTGCCATGGAAGCAACGCCGCTTTGCGATCGACGCCGTTATGACACAGCCATGATTTTGCCGATTCGATCATGCGGCCCGGCAGCGTGCGTCCGTGGTCGCGAGCAAAAACGCCGACGGCTCCGGGCGGTGTCTCGTTCAGCCATGGCAGTCGAGTGGCACCGGACGTCCGTTCGTCCGGCATTGCTTCGTAATAGAACGAGGGCAGCGTTTCGAGTTTCTCGACCTGTCCCGCAGCAACAACCTGAGCGATCGGGAATGTCTCAATCTTCCAGTGTTCGATGCTGGTGTCAACATAACTGACGGCAGAGTTTGTGGTTCCCAGATCAATGCCGATGACAAAACGCGGCCGAGATGTCTCGTCGCTGACAGATTCCAGTGGTTGTTTCATTGTGGGATTTGATTCGTCAGATGGCATTTGTGAGCCCACAGCGTTAGCTGCGGGCCTGATGGTTGCAAACGTTTTCGGCAGCACGGCCCGACGCTAGCGCGTGCGGCTTTGAACAGCGTCATCCATCCAGCAGTTCATTCT
>JANOZG010000139.1:0-1881 GCA_031429275.1 Planctomycetota bacterium | reverse complement strand
TCTGAACTTGATCAGTAATCACCACCGGACAGCCCCTGGCCATCGCCTCTGCCACCACAATGCCAAAGTTTTCTGAATGACTGGGCAATACGAAAAGATCGGCCGCGTCGAAAAGTGCCCAGCGATCAGGCCCTTTAACTTCGCCCCAAAGTCGCACATCACTCTGCAGTCCCAATGACACAATCGTCTGTTTCACCAGAGTTGCATACCCCGGATCATGATCATCCGCCCCACCAGCAATCACCAGGAGTGGACGATCGGTCATCGCCGCAAGAGCTGGGAGAAGAAGATCCACGACGCCTTTTTTTGGGTGCAATCGTGACAGGAAAAGTACGACCGGCCTCTCTGGCTGCGAGTTCAGCAGGATGCTGCGTAGTGAATTTCTGTCGGTTCGAACTGTAAATGCCGAATCATCAACTCCGTTAGGAATGACAACGACATCTGCCGACGGCCACACCTGGCGGATGTCGTCCGCTTCAGGTTCCGTTGTTGCCTGAAATGCCGCAGCGCCGGCCACAGTCCCGCGTTCCGACAGGATCCACGAAAATCGTTTGATCCAGGATCGATGCCCCAGCGAATACTTTGAAAGCATACCTGCAGGACGAATAATGTATGGAATTCCCGCCTTTTGAGCGGCTCGTGCCGCTGCAAACGACGAATGAGTCCAGAGAGCATGAATATGAACAATGTCGAATTCGCAAACATGATTCTTCAGCCATCCAGCCATTTGGCCGCTGAACTTCCATCGTTCCGACAATGTTCGGCGAAAAACGTGAACGGGAAAGCCCTGCGGCACCTGAGAAGGTGAAATCCGTTGCCCAGATCCGTCTGCGTCCGTCGTTGCCAGTTCGACTTGAAGATCCGGCAGTTCGGACAGGGCGTGGCACAGCAGGCGTACAGCCTGGCTTGGTCCGCCATAACGTGCGGCAATGGCTGGAATGACATGCAGCACTTTCATGCGGCGACACGATCCAGTCTTTCACCGGGATACGAAATCCTGTTCAGATCCAGAAAATGCTGCAACGCGATCAGCGTCCATTTGCGATACCACGTCTGGCAACAAACGGGGCTTCCCGCATCGATTTGTTCAAACCACTCACCCCAGCATTCAGTCGCCCATTGCTCAAATGGAAATCGAAAGCCTCGCTTCGGCTGATTCATGATCCAGTCCGGGATCTCGGGAACTGACGACTTAAGTAACTGTTTTCCTGGTGCCAATCGTAACTCACTGGAAATGCGGCTCACACGCTCCAGAAAAGTAGCATCGACAAATGGGACGCGAAGTTCCAAACCCCAGTGCATGCTCATCACATCGCTGTCCCTGAGCAACTGATTGCGCATATAGCGACTCAATTCGAGTCGAGAAATCTGATCGGGAATAGCCTCCGATGCTGGAGCCCTCAGACCTGAATTCAGATCCTGTATCCAATTCATTGAAGACAGTTCATCAATTGATCCACCTAACCTTGCCACCAGCGTCCTTGATTCGGCCGAAGTAAAGAAACCTCGCATTGCGAGCCATGCGTCAGAAACCGATCCTGCGGAATCCAGAAACTGCTGCAGTCGGCTCCATTTCGGCTGCCGCCCCAAGAGTCCGATCAAACCGCGTGCAGCCGAGGTGAGTCTGATCCGCTGAAGTCGAGCCTTTGTTTTCAAGAGCGACGGTATCCGCTGAAACGACGGATAGCCGCCAAACAGTTCATCACTTCCAACGCCGGACAGAACGACTTTGATCCCCGATTGTGACGCAAGTTGAGACACGCAAAATGTATTGAATCCGTCGTTTGTCGGTCGATCCATCGCATCAAGAAATCCAACCGTCAGTTGTTTTCCATCCTCGGATGACATTCGCCAGTCTGTGTGTCGCGTTCCGAAATGCGA
>JANOZG010000138.1:0-2820 GCA_031429275.1 Planctomycetota bacterium | reverse complement strand
GACTGGCAGACTGCGTTGATAAGTCCAGCGCAAGTTTTCCGCCGGCAGAGGTCCACGATCGCCCGGACGAATCGCGGCGGCGATGTTCTGAGATCGCTCAAACACCTGCACGTGCTTTTCCCATTCCGGCTGATCGAGTCGGCCATTCTGATTCAGATCGATGCGGAAGAATCGCTCCAGAATCGGATTCCCCTCGGGAAACTCATCCTTGCTGAAAAAACAAAGGTGTCAAAAAATAAAGGAAAAACAAAGGTGTCCGCGACGGTCTTGAAATAGATCAATGACAGATTCAAATTTTTTTTTGAATTCTATTCTTGCGATTTTGATTTCTGCAATCTGACAGGGACGTTGGATTTTTGAGGCATGGGTTTCAGTGTTCGATGCAGTGTGGAACTCGATATTCGCTCGATTAAATGTTCGCTGGGGATGGATGCGCTTCGCGCGAAAACAACCGAGCGGGTTCGCGCGGAATTCTGGTCGTGTTTACTGGCGTACAATCTGATTCGCGCGAATATGCTGCTATCGTGCGCCACGAGTGGTCGTGATCCTCTCAGCCTGAGCTGTACGACAACGATGCAATTGCTGGGTACGAACTGGTTGTTGTGCGCGGTGATCGGCGTGACGTCTGAACTGGCACAAATTGGATCAGGAGGCTTCCAGCAGCGAACTGGTCGGCAATCGCCCCGATCGCGTTGAACCTCGCGTCAGTAAACGTCGCCCAAAAGTCATGGCCTTGATGACAAAACCACGTCGCGAATACCACGCCGGACTCGGGGCAGCTCCGCGAACGTAACTCCTTATGCTCTAAGCAACAGTGCCATTCGTCGCTGACACCTTTTGTGTTTCTCCGCTCAATGGACGTGGTGCTGCCAACCCGCTCCGGCCCCGAGATCTGGACCCGCAGCATCTCAAAACCCACCGACCACCAGCAGATCTTTCTCGAAAAACTCTGACTCAAACTGCCCGCCAAAATAATCCAACGCAAAATGTAGTGAGAAAAATGCACCAGAATTCACAGAAAATACAGTGTTTCTGAAACAAGTTGGGGAACTTGGGCCAGTCGTTGTCGTCAATTAGCGGTCAGAAGAAGCGTTTTTGAGAATGGCCAGCCATCAGTAATAACGTAATTCGTTCGAAGTCGGGTCGAGCCTCCGGGGGCGAGTCTCGCATTTAGTCCTTGTTCTGCAAAAATCCGTTAAACGGGTTGAGAAACGCCTTGCAACGCGGGTACAGTCGATTTGTCAGGGGCTTTTCGCGACCATCCGTCGCAGAAGTCGACAACATGACAAATCATTGAGCGATCACGACAGAATTCCTGTAACCGTGTTCACCAAAGTTTGCCTAGTGATATGCCGGGCTTCAAATCCTGTCACTTTTAATTCGCGTAGCAGTGACATTTTCTGCCTCGATTTAGGATGAGATGACAAACATGAAATCTCTGACGTTCAGATTTCTGCGGCGTGTAGAAAACGCTGCATTGTTGGCCGTAACTTCGCTGGCTCTGCTGGTCGGATGCCAGGGAGGATCCAGTGGAAGTAGCGGGGGCAGTGAAGAAATCCTGATTGGCCATTTTGGATCCATGACCGGCTCGGAAGCAACGTTCGGCGAATCAACCGATAATGGCATCAAGCTGGCCGTTGATGAACTGAACGCGGCGGGTGGCATTCGGGGCAAGAAAGTCAAGCTGATTACGTACGACGACAAAGGTGACGCGCGCGAAGCTGGTACGGCTGTAACTCGGCTGATCAACAAGGATGGTGTGGTTGCAATAATTGGTGAAGTCGCTTCGGGACTTTCTCTGGCTGGCGCTCCTGTGTGTCAGGAAAACAGTGTGCCGATGGTTAGTCCCTCGTCGACCAATCCCAAAGTGACGAAAATCGGCGACATGATCTTTCGCGTCTGCTTCATCGACCCGTTTCAGGGTTCCGTGTGCGCGAAGTTTGCTTACGAAAATGACAAGATCAAAGCCACGAAAGCCGCGATTCTGACAGACCAGGCCTCTCCCTATTCCGTAGGCCTGCAGGAAGAATTTGAGAAGGCATTTGTCGCACTCGGAGGAACCGTTGTCAGCAAGCAAACCTATCAGGGCGGGGACCAGGATTTTTCAGCTCAGTTGACATCGATTCGCGGCAGCGAGCCCGATGTGGTCTTCGTTCCAGGTTATTACACCGATGTCGGCAACATTGCCTTGCAGGCACGCAAGTTGGGTCTGACAAAGCCTCTTCTTGGTGGGGACGGCTGGGATTCCGTAAAACTTGGTGAAATCGCGGGTGAAGCAATCAATGGCTGTTTCTATTCGAATCACTACTCGCAGGAAGACCCAAGCCCACGAGTCCAGGAATTCATTAAGAAATATTCCGAACGGCATAAGCAGATTCCGGACGGCCTGGCAGCTCTGGGATATGACGCGGCACGCATCGTATTTGAAGCGATGGGCCGAACGGAATCCCTCGATGGCCCGACACTCGCAGCCGAACTTGCAAAGACGAAGGACTTCGATGGCGTGACAGGAAAAATCTCCATCGATGCCGAACGCAACGCTGTGAAACCGGCCGTCATTCTGGAAATGAAAGACGGCAAGCCATCGTTCGTGACATCGATTGAACCGGGAGTTTAGTTCTGCATCAGGTCCATAGCAGGACAATTTCGCCGCAAGCTCATTCGCCGAAATCCTGCGTTTTCCAATACAGTGTCGTGTTGCTGGCCTGACCATTTTTCAATCGAGGAAAAATGGTCAGGAAACGGTCAGTCGAAATCTGCACGGAAGGCTTACTCCCTTCCGATTGCCGTTAGCTGGGTTTTACTGAAATCATGTCTGAC
>JANOZG010000137.1:0-9735 GCA_031429275.1 Planctomycetota bacterium | reverse complement strand
CCAGATGTTGGTACCATCGAACGCCATTCCCGCAGAGCCGCCCTGGTTTCCAGTGCCGACCGGTGGCAGCGGAATTTCTTTAACGATGGAGCCATCCACCGGACTGATTTCATAGATGGAACTGTCAAACAATGTGTTAGTAAACAGTCTGTTTCCGAAGGACTTCGTTGCGAACCTGTTGACGGCACCTGTCCTCACATTGACTCGCACAAGGCCAAAGGCATCGCTGGCCGAGGCTTTCATGTCCGTGAGGAACACAAAGTCGCCGGTTGTCGTGATTCCGCCGGTGCCGCTGTCCGAGGAAGTCGTAGACAGTTCAGGCACTGCAATATGAGTCCAGACACCATTTCCAACGTTCAGCACAGACAGGAACACAACCGTTGTGCCGTTATAGACGGCAATATTTCCATTGCCCATAACCACCACATCGTGAGCGTCCTGACCGACAGGACGTACGCCTGTCGGCCATGGAATCGTCGTCGTGGTGACGAGCGTTCCAGCATTGTCATAGGTCCTCAGCTCGTTTTCGACGGCGACAATCTTGTTTGGAGGATCAATATTCGTATTGCTGCGCGTGATCGTCATTGACGAAGCACCTGCGCCTGCATTTTCATTGAAGGCGACTGGATTCACGACAATCGTCAGTTCTTCGTGATCAAGGACGTCCAGATCGAGACTTGTCGAATAGCCGCCAATCGAAGCCGTAATGATGGCAGTTTGCGTTCCATCCAGCAACGCGTCATCAACAGCCGAGATCGGAAACGTGGCGGAGCGCCGTCCGGGCAGAATGGTGACTGTCGCCGGCACGGTCAGTTCTGTCATGTCGCTGCTGATCAGATCAACAACCATCGGCACTGAAAGATCCGCCGAAGCAGGTCGAGACACAGTGCCTGTCGACGCAAGGGAGCCTGCATTCTCTCTGAATGTTTGCGGAGTAGCCGCCAGAGCCAAAGGCAATTCTGTACCGTAGAATTTTAACTGGAAGTTGTTGAATGTCCCCGAGACTCCGTTCAGCAAGTCCTGAACTCTTACTGTCCAGGTTCCAATGGATTCTTCGCCCCAGAACCGTGGCGTTGTAAATGTGTATTGCTGGTAGTCGGTACCAGTTGTCGCTGTACGCTGTTCTGCCATGACAGACTGGGTGCCGTCCGGAGAAGTCAAAGTGATTCTTAAATCACCGCGACGCCCATGTGCCGCGGTAATAACCAGTTCGACGTGCTCAAGAGACAACGCTGATGTGGCATCAACTGTCGCCGTTACTCCTGCGGCATTTTGGTCAGGGATAAGAGTTGAGACCTGCACTGTCGGAGTGTTCTCATTCACCAGCGGAGCACGAGCCGTCTGGCCAATTCTAGCGACTGCCGCGTTTACTGCGGCCTGTGCGTCAACGACACCAAATCCATATTTGTAGTTGATCCAGCGTCCTGCACCGTTCTGGGTCCATTCAACGTCCCCCGGATCAGCGCGACGAGCCGTGTCGATCAGAATTTCCATCACATCGCGATAGGAAAGAGCCGGGTTTGCCTGCAGCATCAGAGCAGCAACGCCGGAAACCTGCGCAGCGGCGGTTGATGTGTCGCCAGCAAGCCGTCGGGTGTAGTTACGATTCAGAAGCACTCCGTTGAATCGCTCCTGGTCGGGATCCGGTTGATTCGTGTTGACCGGTGGATCGGCATTGACTCCAAAGTCATCTCGAAGATCCAGCGTCATGATCGCTGAAGGCGCGGAATACGCCGAAACCAGCAACGAAGCCCCGCGTTCACTGTAGACGGAATGTACAGCGGAATCATCCACGGCTCCAACTGCGATGACGTGGCGGGAGCTCGCATACGGATCGTAGTTTACGTAGTCGTCCGAAGCGCCGCCATTTCCCGCCGCCCAGACGTAGATGATACCCCTATTGTTTCGTCCGGTGGTTGTTCCGGTATTCAATGCAGCCGCCACCTGCTGTGGCAATACAGCAATGTCCCCATTTCCGCGAGGTCCCCAACTGTTGTTGGAAATAGAAATTGTGCTCAACGAATGTGTCAACGCCGTCGCCGTGTTGGATGCTGACACAAAGTTGTTACCACTCTGCCCCTGGATCAAACGGATACCAGCGATTCCTGCTCCGAATGCCGTACCTGTAATTCCCTGAGCGTTGTTGCCAACCGCTCCAATAATCCCAGCCACCGCTGTTCCATGAGTCGCATTGAAGAAGGGGTTAGTACTTGGCGATGGGTCTGTACCACCGCCACCGATCAGGTCAATGCTTGCAGTCGGAACAACATTGCCAACCAGATCCTGATGTTGAACATCAACGCCGTCGTCCACCACTGCGACTGTCACACCGTTTCCGTTATAGGTATCCCAGACGCTGGTAACGTTTAAATCTGCACCCGCAGTTCCATTCGTTTGCCCAACATTATTCAAATACCACTGTGCCTGGAAAAATGGATCGTTGGGAATCAATCGCGTTTCAACCGGGATATTGACCGTCGGTGCCAGGGACCTGAAATTGCTGAGAGTTGAGATTCGATCTGCGGCAGACTGCAACGTAATGGCTGTATCAAAGTGAACGTCAAAAGTATTCGGTATCGGAGCATACGGGATGACTGAGGTTGCCCCCGTCGCTGCCTGAATTGCAGAGGCATCGGTCGCCGCATTGAAGACCACGAAGTAGCTGTTCACCTGGTCGTTAGGACCGACGGAGTCCAGAATCGCAGCTTGCTCCAGAACCTTTGACAAGTCAGCCGCAAGAAGTTGTCGAATTTCCAGGTGTTCGGCTGGTGCCGAGAACGCGGACGGTTTCTTCTTACGCTGATTCGTGCGCCCCAGCATTGATTCCAATTGACGCAGAAACCCTTGACGACCTGAGTTTTTACGCGACATAATCAGTCAAACCCTGAACAAGCGTTGAAAAGAAATCAGAGAACGCCCAAAGCGAAACGCACTTTTCAGGACGCACAAAGCAATCCTGGCGAAGGCGTGATTCTCACATAAAACGACACGACTCAGAAGCAAACGACGCAAAAATGCTGAACATCTAACGCGACTGGAGCTAGATTACTACGTTTTCCTTGATTTTGCCGCGTAATGATGGGATTACCACCCACAAGGTGCAACGGCAATTCAGGTGAATCATCGCTGGATTTCCCCACTCTGCGACCCAGCGACCTGTTGGCGCGAACCCGCAGCTTGGAAATCGATATCTCCCACAGTCGCATCGGTATCTGGGGTTACTACTAAACAGAAAATGCAACGAACGCCTAACACCTTACCAGGAATGCCGACGTTTGCTTAAAATGGGCAATTTGACACGACCGACGAAAGAAACCATGGTTAATTCAAATGTTTACGATTCACCCGAGGAACCATCACTGGCTGCGGTTCCGACTTTGCTTCGTCGTTTTCGCTGGAGGACCGGACTGGCGTTGTTTGGGATCGGAACTGTCGCTACGGCACTCGTAAATCGCACTGCATCAAACGATACGGACAGAGTCATTCGCACCTATGAAGCCGTTGCGATCACGCTGCTTGCTTTGATGATCTGGTGGGTCTTCTTTTCGGGAACTCGCCTTTGGACTCGGATATTATGTTTATTGCTGCTTTGTCTGGCACTAGGCGGCGGAGCCATGTTGTGTGTTCGCAACGTCGAGTTTACCGGCGACATGCGACCTATCTTCTGGTTTGTCTGGGATCCTCCTTCTCCAAGCGAAAAGGCTCAGGAGTGGCTTAATCAGAATGCTCCAACGAGCAACATCACGGCAGTTCCTGATGTGCCCACAGATCAGAACTCGGAAGCGACTGAGACTCGAGCGAGGCTGACCATCACGACCGCTGACTGGCCGCAGAATTGCGGTCTTCACGGGAGCCGTGAAATCGTGGAACCTCAGTGTTCGTTCGACTGGACGAACAACGCGCCAAAAGAACTCTGGCGGCATCCGGTTGGAGATGCATGGTCATCGTTTACGGTTGTCGGCGAGAGGCTCTTCACTCAGGAACAGCGCGGACCGCTCGAATGTGTTGTGTGCTACAACGCAGACACGGGACAGGAATTATGGCGTCACGAAGACACCGCTCGCTATGAAACAGCACAAGGCGGCATCGGACCTCGTGCGACACCCACCGTTACGGAAGAAACGATCTTTGCGCTGGGTGCCACTGGCATCCTGAATGCCCTTGATCCATTCAGCGGCAAAAAGATCTGGCAGCGAAATATTTGCGACGATGCAGAATCCAGCATGATCGAATGGGGGATGAGCGGTTCTCCCATGATTTACAAGAACATGGTCATCGTTGATGCCGGTGGTTATAAGAATAAAGCTGTGATCGCCTATGATCGCGCGAACGGTGAGATCGTCTGGGCATCCGGAAACCATCCGGCTGGGTACGCAACGCCGCGATTGGAAACAATAGACGGGACATTGACGCTGCTGATATTTCACGGCGATGGACTACAAGGGCTGGACCCCGCTACGGGTCAACATCTTTGGGAGTATCCATGGACAAATCAATACAAAATCAATGTGGCTCAACCCATGCTTTTCGGAAACCATCTGTTCTTGAGCAGTGGATACGATTCGGGTTGCGTTCTGATTGATCCCACCACGCTGCAGGAAGGTAAACCAGCTGACGTCTGGCCTCCGAACAAAAACCTGAAACTCAAATTCAATGAAGCTGTCCATCGCGAAAACCATGTGTATGGTCTGGACGATGGCATTCTGGCTTGTATCGACGCGAAAACGGGCAAGCGACTCTGGAAGGGTGGCCGGTATCGACACGGCCAGGTGCTGCTTTGGGGCGACAAACTGATCGTCCAGGCAGAATCAGGAGATGTGGCCGTCGTTGAAGCATCACCCAAAGAATTCAAGGAAGTCACTCGCCTGGCCGCACTCACTGACCGCACGTGGAACCTGCCCATCGTCAATCGTGGTCGACTCTACGCCCGAAACGCCAGCGAAGCAGTGTGCTACGAATTGCCAATTGCGAAGTAACTTTTTCAATGATAAGCAGACAGCTTTAGTCGCGGGCTGGCGTTGGTTCGCAGTAAGGATCCGGGGATCATCATCCCTTACGCGCGATTATCATCGCGCGGACCGGCGCCGGATAGGATTCGATTGTACGATTCGCGTCTTCAGGATCAAGATAGTCGGCGAGTGATTCAAACGTCATCCAATCTGTACGTCGTTGTTCGGCGATGGTCGTGGCGGAAACATCAATCAATTTGGCATCCTGAAAACCGGTGCGTTTGAGCCACAGCAACAACATGGGGATCGATGGAATAAACCACACGTTTCGCATCTTGGCGTAACGATTTTCTGGCACCAGGCAGGTGACGGCATCGGTTTCAAGAATCAATGTTTCCAGTACAAGCGTGCCACCTGCACGCAGCGAGTGCCATAGCGCCTGCAAATGATCGATCGGGCTCGTTCGATGATAAAGCACTCCCATCGAAAGAGTCACATTAAAGAAGTTTAATTTCGCGGGGATATCCTGATCCGTCAACGGCAATACATAGTGTTCCGCTGAAGGATCGGCGTAGCGCCGAACAGCTTCAAATTGCATGAGAAACAACAAAAAGGGATCAAATCCCAAGACCAGATTCGCACCAGCCTGCAGCATTCGCCAGCCGTAATATCCATTTCCGCAGCCGACGTCCAGAATTCGGCATTTTCTAAAATCCACGTGCGGGGCCAAACGATCCCACTTCAGGCACGAACGCCACTCAGTGTCAATCTGCACGCCAAACAGCTCAAATGGCCCTTTGCGCCAGGGATGAAATGCCATCAACTTTTGCTGCAGTGAAACTTTGTCTTCATCGGAGAGTTGCCCCTCGATGGTGACGGCGTCGCGATCGGCAATCAGTCGAGAATCAACGGCAGCGGGCAGCTGATTCCATGCGTCCATCCACGTTGCCAGATTTCCATGTCGGTCTTTGGCAATCGCGTTCTCCGTTTTCAATCGAAGTTCGTCAACCCATCCCGCATGGCCTTCGTCCGTGAGTCTGTTGTAGAGTCGTTCGCGATCAAAGAGTGCCATGTTGTGGATTTACAGATTCTGAAATTGAGAGATACGGTTGTGTGACCAAAGATTTCCATCAGGTCTTCGGGAATCACCACCGTTTTCGGGTTTCGCTTGTCACGGTGCTCCCTGATTTCACATTGATCGTTCAGAATATCGCTTCGTCCCCTAAATGTCATTCTCGACGGTGCTGTCTGAGGTCATTGTGTCGAATCTGCATCTGCTTTTGCCTCTGTTTTCCAGCATTACATTTGTGTTTGGCATGATGTACGCACGCAAAGCAATTGGTCGCGGCGCTAGTGCGTGGAGCGGCACGTTTTACGGAAATCTATGGCTGGGTTTGAGTTGGCTATTGGTCGGCGTCTACCGATGGGATGTCATGCCAATCGCCAGTTGGTGGCAGGCCGCCATCGTGGGATTGCTGTTCTTTGCTGGCCAGTTCTTTACGTACACCGCATTTCGCTACGGGGATGTATCCGTGGCGACTCCGATTTTCGGCGTCAAAATCCTGCTTGTCGCAGTCTTGTCATCGTTCATGACGGGCCAACGCATTGCGTGGACAGTGTGGGTTGCTGCAATCATCGCGACAGCGGGCATTATTCTCGTACAGTCCGGCCCCGGATCGCATCAAAAGCACGAACGAAGGCAACTATTTATTACGGTCGTCACCGCGTTGTTGGCAGCATTAGCGTTGTCAGTATTCGACGTTCTCTTAACAACCTGGGGCAAGAACTTCGGGGCGATGGAGTTTCTTCCTGTAATGTTTGCGTTTGCAGCGTTCTTTTCTTTTGGTCTCTTACCATGGGTCAACGGCATTTCGACCCTCAGGAAATTCATGGCATTTCGTCCGATGCTGATCGGAACAATCCTCATGGCGTTGCAGGCGATGGGAATGACGATCGCCCTTTCGCAGTTTGCTGACGCGACCAGAGTCAACATCGTCTATGCACTTCGAGGTTTATGGGCGATTGTGTTCGCATGGATGCTGGCACATTCTTTTGAAGGCGGCGAACGGCATGTTCACCGAAATGTGATGCTTCGCCGTGCGGCCGGGGCTTTACTCCTGACCGTCGCCGTCGTGCTGGCTCTGTTTCAGTGAACTGTTGAAATTGCTATGGTTTCACCGTGACGCTGTAAAGCCCACCTCCTGCGGTGATGTACAGCGTTGAAGAATCGTGGCCCGCACCAAAGCAGCAATTTGTGGGCATTTCCGGGGTTTTCAAAAACGCCAGTTCTTTTCCGGTCGCATCAAACACAGCAATACCGAATCGCTTTTCCGATCGGATCGCCGCAAAGATTCGACCGTTTGAGTCAACTTCCATCCCATCAATGCCATTCTCCTGGCCAAAATCAACGATCGTGCTGCGATGCGTCAGACTTCCGTCTTTTGCGATCTCAAAAGCTTCCAGAGACATTTTGCCTTTCGGCCCCGCAGGTTTATCGGCCAGACCAACAGAGCCGTTGTCATTACAAGCAACGTATACGACTTTTCCGTCCGGTGAAATGGCGACGCCATTGGGCTTACTGACTTCCTTTGTTGCGACTGTTGTCATCCCCGTTTTCGGATCGAAGCGAAACACCCATTGACCAGGCAAAGCCAAAGGCTCGAAGCCTACGTAGCGCGGATCACTGAAATAGATGCTGCCGTTGGGGTGAATCGCCAAATCATTCGGGGCGTTGAATGGCTTCTTATCAATCCACTCCGAAACGCCACGGACCAGACCTGATTCTGTAACTTCACACAATGCACGTAAACCGCCGTTGGCTCCGCAACACGCCAGCAGCCGATCACCCGAATCAAACGCCAGCCCATTGCTCTTGCTGCTATCTGCGCAGAAAACCAGCGTCCCACCTGTGAAGGGATTGAACACCAGGATGCGGCCGGCCGTTTTAGAATCACTCGGAATGTCGCTGAAGAAAATCATGCCGTCGGACCGTGCAGCCACGCCCTCGGTAAACTCGCCACCTGCCCACAACAATCGGGGCTCCGCGTTCTCTATGAAGACGCCATCCGCCGCGATCAATGGTATCGCAAATGACGAAACGCAAAGCGCGCACACACACGCAAGTAATCCTGAAACGCTAAAGAACTTGACACGCTGCATCAGAAATCTCCGTTATCGGTTTCACACGAATCTGGAATCAGTCACAATACTCTACACGGTACGTCCTGCATTTTCTCTGTCGCAGATCCATCGAAGTCAAGGTTACTCGATTCTATGAAGACTCACCTGCTCACGTTCGCTGCAGCGATTCTTGTTTCCGCTGCGTCATTTGCGGCTGATCGACCGAACATTCTCTGGATCAGTTGCGAAGACATCAGCCCGCGTTTGGGCTGCTACGGTGATTCGACGGCAAACACGCCCAATCTTGATCAACTTGCTGCGGAAGGCATTCGATACACTCACGCGTTTTCGTGTCACGGCGTGTGTGCTCCCAGCCGAACGGGAATTATCACGGCCAGCTATCCGATCGCACTTGGTGCCAACCATATGCGATCTAAGGCCATTCTTCCGCCGCACATTAAACCGTTTCCTCAATACCTGAAGCAAGCTGGCTACTACTGCACAAATAACAGCAAGACCGACTACAACCTGAACTGGGATCAGAAGGCAACGTGGGACGAATCGTCGGGCAAGGCGCACTGGCAAAATCGTCCGGACAAGACGCAGCCTTTTTTCGCGGTGTTTAATCTAACTATGACTCACGAAAGCAAAGTCTGGAAGAGCGGCTGGAAAGGTGTCGTATCCGATCTGGAAGAAAAGGATCGACATCGCAGCGATGCCATGATCGTGCCTCCCCTGTATCCGGATACGTTGGCTGTTCGAGACGATCTCGCGCGACTCGCGGATATCATCACCGTCATGGATCGCAAGGTTGGAGATCTTCTAAAGGAACTCGACGACGCGGGTTTGGCTGATGACACCGTTGTCATCTTCTGGTCAGATCATGGTGACGGGCTGCCGCGAGCGAAACGCTGGACGTACGATTCCGGCACGCATGTCCCGATGATCGCTCGAGTACCTGAGAAATTCAAATCGCTGGCTGCAGTGGCTGCACCGGGATCAACTGACGAAAGATTGATCAATCTCATCGATCTGGGCCCGACCGTGCTGACACTGGCTGGCGTTGCGATACCTGATGGACTCAGCGGTCAGCCGTTTCTTGGCAATCAGCAGAAGCCGGCTCGCGAATTCATCTACGGAGCCCGTGATCGGATTGATGAACGATTTGACCTGGTCCGGACCGTGCGCAATCGCGGGTTTCGCTACGTTCGAAATTTAATGCCATGGAGGCCAGCACTGCAGAACATCACATACAGTGAACAAAACGCGACTCGACAGGAAATGCGAAGGCTGCTCGCGGAAGGAAAACTTGCTCCTCAATCCGCGCAGTGGTTCAAGACGCCACGAGAAGCCGAAGAACTTTATGATTTGACCACTGATCCCTGGGAACTTGTGAATCTCGCCAAAGACCCAGCTCACGCGGAGATGCTGAAAACCTTGTCAGCCGAATGTGACCGCTGGCAACTGGAAGTCCGCGACGCACATTTGTTACCGGAAGCTATGCTGGATGTGGCCGAACAAAAATTTGACAGCCGCTGGATGGTTCTGCATGGACCTGACGGCATGGCTCGCACAGAAAAAATTCTGAATGCGGCCAAGGCGACAGCGCGAAGTGTGGCAAGTCAGACAAAGATTGAAATGCCGCAGCTAGATCCCGATCCCGCCG
>JANOZG010000136.1:0-2769 GCA_031429275.1 Planctomycetota bacterium | reverse complement strand
GCGTCGGATTATCGCCTCTTGTCCGACTGGTATCTCGTGTCCAATCGCCGCGATGACTATGAACGCAGTCGCGTCGAATCCTTGAAACAGATGCCCGAGTCTACATTACAGCAAATGCTGTATGAGACTCAGCACCGCTGGTCACGGTCCGATATTCCGCTGCCGAGCGAACTGCATGAGGACACGCTTTTTGCACTGCGAGCCCTGTTCGAAAAATCGGCATCTCCGGAAAACTATTTCCACCAGGTTCGGTCACTGTACGGCGCGTGTCGCGATTTCCGGTTACTGCAGATGCTGCCTGACGCGATGCTGGGGCGATCACCGCAGCAGGTTTATGCGTTCCTGCAGAGTCTGCAGAATTACGTGCTTGCGGAAATTCGCAACGAGGCGACAGCAGATGAAATAATTGCACGCATCAGGGAATTGCGAAGTAATGACCGCGGAGCTGACGCCGCCCCGCGCGCTAAAGAACTGACGCCAACGGATCTGCGCGCACTCGACTTGCTGGAAGCACTGATCGAACGAAAGTCCTCAGAACTCCAGAACCAGCCCGGCCCGCACATTGATGCCAGCCTTGCCGCCATGCAACGTGCGTTCCAGCGTGAATGGGCCGATGGCGAACCGGCAATGATGGCCACATTCCTGTTTCAGCTTGGTGCGCTCCCGAACGAGAACATGAAAGCCGAGCAGCTTCGCGAACTGCGGGAACTGAGGAACGCGGCTGCGGCTATGTCGCGAGATCATCTGTCAATCACGATGGATCTTTGCCAGCTTCTGTTCTTCAGCTACGGCGAACGCGATGAAGCTCTGCGGCAGATGGAAATCGAAGTCCGGGACTATACACAGGCCCATGACGGTCTGTGGCCGTACGCGGACAATGAAATCCTCAGCCGTTATGTCACGCTGTTGGAAGCAGCGAACCGTCACGCCGTTGGCGAACAGTTATTGCAGAAGTTTATGGTTCAGCCCGTGAATCCTGAGCAGACGAAGTGGCTGAAGGACCGATTGATGTCTCTCTACAATCACGCGCTGGAACACGACGGTGCGGTGTCATTCGGCACTGGAAGAGCCAACCTGTTTGCACCGATTGTCGCGCTGAGCCTTGCCGAACTGGATGCCGCTCCGGACGAAAATGTACGGTACACTCTGGTGACTCGCCTGACAGGCACATTCGATACGGCACATCGAAACAAGCTGCTTGGGACACAGGAAGCCGTGCAGAATTTCGCGTTCGAGACATTGCCAGCCGTTTTGAAGCGTCAACAGCAGCAGTACCGCAATACGGTCACACATCCGCTGCATCTGATTGGCGAAGTCCTGGGTGCAAAGCGATGCCTGCAGTATGTCGTCGAACGCATGGAGCAGTATCCGCAACGGTTCGAAGTTCAATACGACAATGCATGGAATGCGTTTGGGTACGAACTCTCAACTCGCCGCGCTGCAGCCGGCAGCACAGAGCTTGATGATCGCGTACTGAAACTGACGATCCCTCGCCTCGAGTATTACCTGCGGACCGGGGAGTCGAATCACTTCCAGATTTTCTACAACGGTTACACGGAGTTCTGGACCGAAAAGGCGTCTGTGTTTGCGGCGACGGCTGAACGTGTTCTCAACGAACGCCGTTCCTCCGGTCGTCGCGCGATGACGGTCGCTCAGTATCTTCGCAGTGGTCTTGCAATGGCACCGCGTGCAATCGAGATTCTGCACATCGCCCACAGCAACGGACTCCTGAACGAATCTGAGCAGTACGCGCTGGTCATCTGGCTGCGTGAAGCAAACCGCTTTGCTGAGATGATTCCGATTCTGGAGCCACTCGTGAAGCATCATCCCGATTCAATGCAATACCGCATCGACCTGATGGCGGCTTTGTTCCACACAGAACGCCTTGAGCAGTTGCAGACATTAATCACGCAGACCATCGCCCACTTCCATGAAGGCGGGCGCTGGACGGAAGGCAACGTGTCTCAATTTGCTTCGGGTTTCATCGGCGTCAACGACTGGCAGCGGGCTCAACAGTACTTCACCGAAGCCATCGCGCTGCATCAGCGTTCCAACCCCGGCAGTGGTCTGAATGACAACACGCTGTCACAGTTTTACCAGAATCTGGCCAGTGCGGAATCTGCTCTGGGCCACACCAAAGAAGCCGTCACCGCGGCCATGTCCTCGATCGTGTGCTGGGATGCCCGGCACGAGTACCGAACCTACGCGCTGAACTCGCTTCAAAGTGCCGTGAATGCGTCGAAAGATCTCGACGCGTTCGTAGCTCAACTGGATGCGGAGGCCGCTAAATCCGGACAGGACAACCCCATCCTCCGCAAAGCGATCGGCCAGTCATACCAGGCCCGCAATGAATATCGCAAGGCGATCACGCAGTTCAATCTCGCACTGGAACTGCAGCCCAACGACAAGGAAACGCATCAGGCGCTGATCGTGTGCTACGACGCCGTTGAAGACAAAGCCGCCGCGAGCACGCAACTTCTCAGACTCATCGATCTGCAACAGCACGATCTGACGCTCTACCAGCAACTTGCCACACGCATGGCCGACAATCCTGCCGAAGCCGAGCGCGCCGCGACATCGGTCATCGAGTCCTCCCCGAACGAAGCCGAATCGCACGCCGCGATGGCCGAACTCCGGCAGACTCAGAACCGCTGGGCGGAAGCGATTCCACACTGGGAACAAGTGGCGCGTTATCGCAAGCTGGAGCCCATAGGTCTGCTGAAACTCGCCGAAGCCCAGATTCACGAGAAACGATTCACCGAAGCACAG
>JANOZG010000135.1:0-2139 GCA_031429275.1 Planctomycetota bacterium | reverse complement strand
TGGTGTCATTAAAAGAAAAAAAACAGTGTAACATTTTTTGCGGTAAAACGCGGGCCTTTTCAATTGCGCCCGATTGGATTCGAACCAATGACCTACCGCTTAGAAGGCGGTTGCTCTATCCAGCTGAGCTACGGGCGCGTTTGGGTTTGGAATACTGAACGGATCTTAAACCTGTTTGAACCCAACAAACAATCGCGATTGTGATGTCTCGGGAAGCTGAGATTCTTCCCCAAGATGGGCGGCAAAATATGCGAAAACGCTTCGTTTCGACACTGAAGAACGGCTGACTGTGCGCAGAATTCTCCCTATTTTTGGGTGCGGGAAGTGAATTTGTGGTTTTGCCTGCATTTTGTGGAAGGTTGGCCGAAAGCATATCGCTCGTCTGTACCAAGTTTTTTCCCGGAGGATTCTGTTAGCAGCTATGAAAATAAAAAATGAACCGAATCAAAAGAAGTTCTGACAGCGAATTGTCAACGCACTTCAAACCATTCTGACAGAGTCTGCACTGACTTGTTTCGAACACGCTGGCTCCGGTGTCCCCATCAAATCCATGCGGATGTCCGTAAGATTGACCCGAGTGGCCTTTGGTGCCACACTACTCGGCCCAAAGTTACACTCCATTAGTTGACTCGTGCTCATGAATAAAAAGCAACTCAGTGAACGCGACATCTGCACCAAGTTTATTGTGCCGACTATCACTTCGGCTGGCTGGAACATTCAGGATCAGGTTCGCGAAGAGTATTACTTCACGGCGGGCCAGGTACATGTACGCGGCAAGACCGTCAAACGAGGCAAACGGAAGTATGCCGACTTCCTGTTGTCGTGGAAACCCAACATCCCACTGGCGATCATCGAAGCCAAAGACAACAACCATAGTGTCGGCAGCGGCATGCAGCAGGGCCTGGACTACGCTGGAACGCTGGATATCCCGTTTGTGTTCAGCGCCAACGGCGATGGCTTCCTGTTCCATGACCGACTTGCCACTTCAGGCGTTAAAGAAACTGAATTAGCACTCGATCGATTTCCATCGCCAGCCTCGCACGAAATATGTCGTCCACGATGTCGCTGTGTCCATCCGGGCAGAACGCGTGCAGTACTACAGTGCCGACGGCACATTGATCACCGAATCACTCACTGATTACACCCGCAAAAAAGTCCACGCCGAATACTCCACCTTGGACGATTTCCTGCAGAAGTGGACATCCTCCGAACAGAAAGAAGCCATCGTTGAGGAACTCGAATAACAAGGCGTCTTATTCTCTGATCTAGCCGACCTGGTCGGCAGAGACTTTGATCCATTTGACCTGGTCTGCCACGTTGCCTTCGACCAGCCGCCTCTGACACGCCGTGAACGAGCCGAAAACGTGAAGAAGCGTAACTACTTCGCCAGGTACGGCGATCAAGCCCGCGCCGTTCTGGAGGCCTTGTTGGAGAAATATGCGGACGAAGGCATCGAGACTATCGAATCCGTCAACGTACTGAAGGTGCAGCCGCATGACAAGTTCGGCACACCGGTTGAAATCGTGCGTTTGTTTGGCGGAAGAGATCAATACGAATCTGCCGTCAAAGAACTGGAAGCCGCGTTATATTCGCTTGCGAAGTAATCCGGATGCGTTTTTCCAAATTCCTTGCCAATTGCCAGATTCCTTGTTCACAGGTAGAATCCTTGCATGAGCATCACATCCAGACTCACCGCAAAGAATCAGACGACGATCCCCAAGGCCGTAGTGGAGGCACTTCAGATTAAGCCGTCCTCGCTGCTGATGTATGAAATCGAACCTGATGGGCGAGTTGTCCTGACCGCCAAGTCGGCAACGTTCGAAGCCTTGGCAGACTCGTTCCCCGCGAAGCGATCCAGGAAGCCGGTGTCGGACGAGCAGCTGAAGGAAGCCGTTCGGACAGGGGCGGCACAGCGATTCAGAAAGTCCAAATAATGATCGGACTCAATACGAATGCTCTGACCCGTTATCTGACATGTGACGACTCGCTAGGAACAGCAATCAGGGCTGCCACGTTCGACAGTGTCGTCGCCAAACGCCACACCAAATTCGCCTTCGTCCCCAAAGAATAATCCCGTGTAGGTTGGACATTCTTGTCCGATTGCTATCGACGGGCAAGAATGCCCATCTTACTGCAATT
>JANOZG010000134.1:0-5416 GCA_031429275.1 Planctomycetota bacterium | reverse complement strand
CATCATGGTTTCGCCGTACACAGCACGAGGGTATGGAATCTTTGAAGAGATCAAAGACCAGTTCAGGAATCCCGATGATGCGTTCGAGTACGTTCCGGCGAAACTCAATGCACTCGTGGGCCGCGATGGGAAGACTCAGGAATCCGCGACGGGCATGTATCCTCATGCGGGCTTCCTGAGCACGTTCCATTATTTGCGACGCTACCCATCGACCGAAACGAATCGCAACCGCCTGCGTGCCCGCATGTTCTATCAGCATTTTCTGGGTATCGACATTATGCAACTGGCTCCGCGTTCCACCGATGCGTCAGCCGTCGCAGCGAAATATGAAATCCCAACCATGCAGGCTCCGGACTGCGTCGTGTGTCATAAAACGATCGACCCGGTTGCCGGCATCTTTCAGGATTTTGATTTTGAAGGCGGTGTGGCACCTCGCAAAGATGGCTGGTACACCGACATGTTCCAATCGGGTTTTGAAGGCGAAGACCTGCCCGCAGGCGAACGTTGGCGCGCGCCGCAATGGCTGGCTGCACGAGCCGTCAAAGATCCTCGATTTGCTATCGCGATGGTGGAGCACGTTTATTACATCCTGATGGGTCGCCGAGTTCTGCAACCGCCGGAAGATATCGACGATCCAGCCTTCGGTGGTCATCGTCGCGCGTATCTTGAACAGCGACGCATGATCAAAGACGTTGCAGCCGCATTTGCCGCATCCGGGTTCAACCTCAAGACAGCATTCAAAGCAATTATCGCCACCGACTTCTACCGTGCTGATGGACTTGCGACAGTTGCCGAACATCCACGACGTCAGGCCGAACTGGATGACATTGGCATCGTGCGTCTGGTCACGCCCGAACAAATGGAACGCAAGCTGGAAGCAATCTTTGGGAAACGCTGGGGACGATTTGAAGAAGCTTACAAAATCCTTTACGGCGGCATCGATTCCATTACCGTCACCGAACGCAACGCCGAACCCAGCGGTGCAATGGGTGCCATTCAACGCATGATGGCCAACGACATGGCGTGCACCAACGTCGGTCGCGATTTCCATCGACCTGCTGCAGAACGAATTCTCTTCGCTGGAATCGAAGCGTCAGTCGTGCCTGGCGACGACGCTTCCAACCAACGAATCCGCGAGACGATCGTCCGTCTGCATGACAAACTGCTTGGTCAGCAGCGACCGCTTGATCATCCCGAGATCGATCGTACGTTCCAGTTATTCACGGGCCTCATCAGCGACGCGAAAGCTCAGCCGAACCTTGAACCTCGCGAAACTTACTTCTGCGGTGGCCGTGAAGATTTTCACGTCGATGATCCGCATTACACAGTCCGAGCGTGGCGCGGAGTTGTAACTTACCTGCTGCGACAGCATGAATTCCTTTATGAATAGCTTGACCGATGCCTACTTGCTCGTTTCACTGGAGACGATCTCCGTGATCCAGTCGCCGACTGTCTGCAGCACGATCGGGGAGATTGTTTCTTCTATTGTTTGATACTCGCTGACTCCGCCCGTCGTGCAGGACTGAAACAGGTGATTCATCGAGGGGAATTCGATCGTTTTAAATCGAGTATTGCCGCCTTTTTCGAGCGCGGCCTGAATCGCCGGAAGATTCAGTTTCGGATCAACCTGCACATCCTTTTCACCGTTGATCGCCAGCACCGGGCATTGGACGAGTTGAAGTTGCGATGCCGGTTCGTACGTCAGAAAATAACGGAACCAGGGACTCCGAATGCGCTCGATTCCAGCAAAGACCGAAGCTTTCAGGCTCTCTTCCTTCAACGATTCTTCGGGCAGAACTTCGGCAAGCCGCTTCATGGCCGCATCGACCAGCGAGTCCACAGTCGCATCTGGCGCGGCATCGAGCACGGTGTAGATCATCGCCAACTGCGTCTCACGCTGTACTTTAAGAAGATTCGGATCGGTAACTCCTTCCGCCTGCAGTATGAGTTGCGCCTGGGAAAGCAATATCTCCTGACCATTCACTCCGGTACCAGCGAGCAGAACAGCAAACGCGACATCGCGTCTGCGACCGGCAACCATCGGTGCGATAATGCCGCCTTCACTGTGGCCAATCAGACCAACGGCCTTCGCTGCAATGCGTGAATCCTTCGTCACATAATCGAACGCGGCTTCGACATCGTTTGCGAAGTCCTCGCTTGTTGCTTTGGAAAAATCGCCATTCGATGCGCCCGTGCCGCGATCATCAAAACGCAGCACGGCTATTCCATTTCTTGAAAGATGATCGGCAATGACCCAGAACGGTTTGTGATCGAGCAGAGTTTCGTCGCGATCCTGTGGACCAGAGCCCGAAATCAACACCACCGCAGGGCATGGTCTGTCAGTTTTTGGGATCGTCAGCGTCCCAGCCAGTTGAACTCCATCTCTCTCATTTCGAAACATGCCTTCTTCAACGAGATACGGAAACGGTGCTTTTGGCGTTTGTGGTCGATTGGGACCCTTGATCGGAACTTCTGTCAAAATCGCTTCCGGGGTGAGTTTCAAGTCTAAACTCACGCCGCCCTGAGTCCACTGGCCGTTGACTTCGGATTTGCCTGAATTGATCGCGCCCTTGAAAACTCCGCCAACGGATGCAACGTTGATCGCCCATTGATCGCCCTCCACTGTCCGCGTCGCTTTGAAACCACCTGCCTTTTGTGACACGCTGTCGAAGTAGACACTTTCTGTTCCATCATCTTGGCGATAGACACGAACCCGAACCGTCAGTTTTTGAAATAACGCATTCAACGCTCCGCTCCAGATTTCGGCCGGACGATCAACCTTATCCCCTGAAACTTTGCGCCACACCAAATCGAACGCCTGACTGGCCTGTTTCCACTTTCCGACTGATGTTTTCCCTTCGTCCGATAACTCTCCTGCAAACTCTGCTTTTGAAACTTTGAGCGCAAAACTCATGCGAGCATCGTCCAGTTGAAAATTATCCAGACGAAAAATCTGACCGCCTTCATCCAGGCTGACAAGCTGCTGTCCCATTACACCATCACCATCAATGATGGGTTCGATCCGAAAGCGAAACACACGGACTCCGACATCCATTGTCCCAAACCAGATTTCGTCCTTTACGATTTCATCTGCTGCGGCCGCCAAAGGGGTCGTCATGCAAAACAACACGGTGATGGCAATGAATCGCATTTTGATCTCCTGGCACAGCATTTGAAAAAAACGCCGATACGCACGTTATGCCGTTGTCTGCAGCATGGGAAGCATCCAGATCGAAGCGTAGGTTAGTAATAAGCCGACATCTGCTGACAGCTCATCAGGGTCCAGCCAATTTTTCAGGATTCTGCTTGACACTTCAATTTCACTTTTATAGTGTACTGCAACACACAGTACACTGGACACAAGCATGTTTGAAATCAAAGTGGCTCCGGGCGGCAATCGTCCCATCTATCGACAGATTATCGATCAGGTTCGCCAGGCGATCTCGTCAGGCGAACTTGTTCTCGGAGATCCGCTGCCGAGTGTCAGACAACTGGCCGAACAACTGGTGGTGAATCATAACACCGTCGCCAAGGCATTTTCGGAACTGGTTCGTGACGGAGTTTTGGAGAGTCAGCACGGGCGAGGCGTCTTCGTGGCTAAGAAACGCAGTATGTTTTCCGCAGCGGAGAAGAAGCGACGATTGAATCAGGCACTCGACGTATTCCTGGCGGAAGTTCTGGTATTGGATTTTTCACCGGAACAAATCCTCGACGAAGTTTCAAGTCGTTTGCAACAGGTGGCCCGTAAAGAATGACGACGTTTCACACCTCGAGACAGGGAGACAACCTTGCATAATTCCACGCCAGCAATTCGCACCCTCGGTTTGACGTGTTATTACGGCACCAAAGCGGCGCTTCGAGGCCTGACGCTGGATGTCCCGCGCGGACAGGTGACGGCGCTGATTGGACACAACGGAGCTGGCAAGACAACGCTGATTCGGTTGCTGTTGGGAATGCACTCGCCGACTCGGGGAACGTGCCAACTACTGGGCTGCGACAGCCGCGAACTGACTCCGGAAATTCGATCGCGAGTCGGCTACCTGGCCGAGGGACATTTTCTGTGGGCCTGGATGCGGGCTCGGGACGCTGCTCGGTTCCAGCGCGAGACGTTCCCGCGCTGGGATCAGAAACTCTTCGACAACATGCTGCAGTTTTTTGGCGTCAGTCCCGATGCAAAGGTGAACCAGATCAGCCGCGGGCAGCGGGCAGGCGTTTCACTGGCGATGACTCTGGCCACTGATCCGGAACTGCTGGTGCTGGATGATCCGTCGATGGGACTCGATCCAGTCGCCAGACGAGCACTCGTCGAAGGTCTGCTGGCGTTTGCTCGACGTGATGACCGCACCGTTCTGATCTGCACTCATTTGTTGGAGGATGTTGAACGTCTTGCCGACCGAGTCGCGATCCTCAGCAACGGACGTTTGGTCGTGGATACATCGATGGTAAGTTTTCGCGAACGCGTGACCGGGTGGCAGGTTGTCGGAGCCCTCGAAGGCACACCGCCGCAGATTCCGGGGTTGATCGATTATCGTCGGCTCGCTGATCGGACTCATCTGGTTGTGGCGGATGCCGACGAAGAAACAACCGCGGCGATTCAGCGCATGGGCGGAACAGCGGACGTGGAAGAGTTGACGTTTGAAGATGCGGTGCTGGCGTATCTGCGACCGGCAACGACGATCGGTTCGATTTCACAATGTATTGGTTTGTAAGCAGCGGGGCGCTAGCCGGCGGTGACGATTTTGAAGTGATTCCGTAGGACGGGTCTCCAGACCCGTCCAGACATTTTCAAGTCAGGACGGGACTGGAGTCCCGTCCTACGCGACACCGGTGGATAGTGCCATTCCGCTCACAGCAACAAGGAATTCCTATGAAAACATTAATCTGGAAAGAACTGCGAGAACACGTTCGGTGGATTCCGTTTGGTCTGCTGCCGATGCTGTATGTGATCTATCAGTCGGTCAGCACGAGCGTCGTGTTCGATGAATCCAGGCAATTCTCATCCGTCGTTGCGATGGTGACGTCAGTTTTTGCGTGCCTGCTGGGGATTCTGCAAAGCTGGCCGGACAGTCGCCCTGCCGCGCGAGCATTGTTACTGCATCGTGGCGTGACGGCGGAGAGTGCGTTTTCCGCGAAGTTGTTCGCCGCATTGATTGTCTATGGCGTCGCGATCGTGCTGCCGTTGCTGGGGCTTGCAGCCTGGATCACGATCAACGCGCGACACACGATAGCCGCTTATGCCATCGACTTGCTGCCTTCGGCACTGGCTGCCATCTTCTGTTTCGTCGCCTGGCCTGCGGCGTTTCTCGTCGTGCATCGAAAAGCAAGTTTCTTCGGCAGTCGTTTGTTTCCAGTGGCTGCAGCTGGGTTCATTGTTTTCGTGTGTACAACACTATCGGAGATATTTTCGGACGCTGAC
>JANOZG010000133.1:0-21555 GCA_031429275.1 Planctomycetota bacterium | reverse complement strand
GTATTGAAGCAGGACTTCTGCCGTTTCATCAGACGTCTGCAGCATGTAATGCACCCAACCCCATGCTTCTGCATAGTCGCGTTGAGTCATATCGCGGAAATCACTCAGCATTTCCAACCTGAACAGATTCGGGCTCCAGCTTTCCTGTTTCGCTTTCTTCCATTCATTAACATGCTCGACGTGGATTGCCTCAGACACGTTTGGATCCACTTCAAAGTACTCGGCCAGTCCTTCATCAAGCCAGAGGGGCACAGTCCTTAGGCTCGCGTGCAACAGCCCGTGAGTGAATTCGTGCCGCAGATCTTCCTGGACGTTGGAGCCCAGAAATGAATACACGGCCAGTTCTCGCGAAGTACCCACGAAGTACGCGCGTCGTGGCGGAAGATTCTGCCATGTGGTATTCATGTAGTATCGATAGGACGCTTCGTTGCTAAACAAATACACGTTGACTGGATCGCGTTGTTCAGGAAGTCGTAAGGTGGCGAATAGCCGTTCGCGAACATCTTCCAGCTCCTGCACCAGGACATTGTCCGAATCAAGTCTTACGTTGCTGTGGATCACAAAGTGCTTCGAATTGACGGTGTGCTGAGCCGGCAGGTCGGTCGAGTAGGTCGTCTTGGGGGTTGTCTGACACCCCTGCATGAGACACAGATACAGCAACGTCAGGACGCAGCATCTTCCCGCCAATACTTTCAGGGCGAAGTGGACCAGCAGTCTTTTGGAATTGGCGGGCAGCATCTGCACGAGGGAGTACCAGTTTAACTTTGCAGCCAGAGGTGGGAGTTTACTGCAATTCAGGAAGGAAGATCGAAGCTCGATCCTGACGGATGTTGGCAAACAACGACCAATACGGCAAGACGGAAGCACAAATGAAAGGAGAGTCAGCCAATATACGCAAAATGGGCGACATTATTTCCGCTTGTGACTACAGTTTTGCACGGCGCAAATTGTCTTAAAACCTACAGCAAGCAACCCTGACCAAGCCCCCAAACATCCTTCTTGCCGTATCTTGACAGCAAAAGTTTTCACACCAGATTCTGTGCTTCAGACAGCATTGGTTTGGGTCAAGTTGCTTCCCGGGGATTCTGTCACTGCAATGCCATGCCGCTTGTGCGCCAAGTCCGCAGTAGATGTTACACTGCGGAGAAATTCAAAAATCCGGATTCCCGACGCACTCGAATTACTATGTCATCACGCACTATTGTCCTTGCCAGTCGCAACAAAAAGAAGACAAAAGAAGTCAGTGAGATCCTCGCAAGGGTCGGCTTCAGGGTGTTGCCGGTAATCGATTTCCCCAATGTCGGCGAAGTTGAAGAAGACGGACAGACATTTGCCGAAAATGCGGCGAAGAAAGCTTCGCAGGTTGCACGTGAATTGAATCAATGGGTTATCGGTGAAGACAGCGGCCTGATGGTTGATGCTCTAAACGGCGCACCTGGGATTTATTCTGCCCGCTACAGTGGCGATGGTGCGACTGACGAACGCAACAACGCGAAACTCATTGCCGATCTTTCCGACATTGCCGACGACAGACGCGACGCTGGCTATCTTTGCAGCGTCGCATTGTCAAATCCGGCAGGTGAAATCCGCATCGCGTGTGAAGGTACCTGTCGCGGTCGAATTCTGCGTGAAGCCAGTGGCGACGGTGGATTCGGATACGACCCATACTTTCTGATTCCGGAATATCATTTGACGTTTGGCCAACTGAGTTCCGTCGTCAAGCATCGGCTGAGTCACAGGGCCAGAGCTTTTGCCAAATTCATTCCATTGCTGATGAATATCAGTCGAGAATTCTGACAACACCTGACTGTATTTTTGCTTCACGGACGATCGCTTCATGCAACTGATCACAGGTTGGCTGATTTTCATTTTAAGCTGCATCGGAAATGCGGAATGGTGGATCATGAGCGTCAATCGTTCATTTTCTCTGCCGATCAAAGCCACGAAACTGCGGAAGTTTCGGGCACTCCACGATCTCGCCATAGTGGTATTTCCGTTTGTTCTTATCTGGCAATGTGGGGTCGGTCGTCACGGGCTCTTAACAGGCGGATCGATCGCCGATCAGACTCCTGTCTGGCAGGCGATCCTGATTTTCACGATGCTTGGAACGATTCCTTTGTTTCTTGGAATTCTTCGCTGGCAGTGGCAGCGGCGATTCGAATTTCACAAAGCGGTTTCACGCGAAGTCTTTGATGTTGCCGCGATCGCGAGGCAGGATCCGCTTTTACCCAACGTCCATGGTCGTCGCTGGCATCCGGTGTTGATGTCGCCGTGGAACGACATTTATTCACTGGAAGTGAATGTCAAACGAATCCAGACTTCCAGCCCATCTGCAGCATCGCGACCGCCACTGCGGGTCGTGCATCTATCAGATCTTCACTTTATCGATCGCCCTGGCGCGGATTTCTATCGATTTGTCGTTAGCAAAGCTCTGAGGATGAACGCCGATGCAATTGTCTTCACCGGGGACCTGATCGATGAACCTGAACTGTTGACAACGGCCATTGAGATTCTGCAACCGCTCACGAGGATTGCTCCCTGTTTTTTCATTCTGGGCAATCATGACTGGCGTTACGACTACGAATATTTTCGATCAGCGTTGGCTGCATCTGGCTGGAAATGCGTGACGGGAATACACGAACGAATTCAGTTGGCCGACAGACACGTCCTGCTGGCGGGTTCCGAATTGCCGTGGATTGGCAGCGCACCGCCTGCAGTAGAACATGCGGGGGTCGATCTGCGAATATTGCTAAGTCACTCGCCGGATCAATATCGCTTTGGACAAAAATGTGGCTATGACGTTATGCTTTCAGGTCATACGCATGGCGGTCAGGTGGTATTGCCGATTGTCGGCCCTGTCTATGCACCCAGCATCTACGGCGTCAGTTTCGCCGCTGGTTTATTTCAACTGGACAAGATGACGATGCATGTTTCACGGGGCGTTGGTGCCAAAGATCCGCTTCGGCTAAATTGTCGTCCGGAATTGACGTGTCTGGAGATCTACTGCTGAAGAGGATTTCAAATCATGCTGAGGTTCTTTCCACAAGACAATACTGGACCGCAATTTCGCCGACGCGAATGGTTGCGGATCGGAGGTCTTGCAGGAATGAACTGGGCACTGCCAGGCCTGATTCCACAGCAATCCGTCGTTGCTGATTCCATTGCGTCGCAGGCGCCGGGGTTCGGTAAAGCAAAATCCATCATTGTCGTATTTGCCAGCGGCGGTCAGAGTCAACTCGACATGTGGGATCCAAAGCCGGATGCTCCTCAGGAGATTCGAGGTGCTTTCGGAACGATCGGAACGGCGATTCCGGGAGTGCGTTTTTGTGAGCACATGCCGCAAATCGCCAAAGTCGCCGATCGACTCTGCATCGTCCGCAGTATGTCCCATGAAGATCTTGATCATGGTTCGGCGTTTTATCTGTCGATGACAGGCCGATACCATCGCCGTAAATCCGGCAATCCGCTGCCGTCACCGGAGGATCTGCCTTGCCACGGTGCCATTCTGCAGCGCGTTCGGCCAAGTGACAGGTTTGCACAGACCGCAATCCATCTTAACGGCCCAGCGCTGGTGCCCTTTACTGATGCGCCGGGACAGTTCGGTGGCTTTCTTGGCAAAGGTTACGATCCGCTCACGCTGGGTGATGTGACTTCCAATGAGATCGCCGTTCCCGGGTTGCTGCCTCATGCCGACCTGCCCCCCGTTCGAATGCAATCCCGAAAGTCATTGCTGTCGGCGATAGAACACAACATGAAAGCGATGGAAAATCAAAAGTCTGCACTCGACAAGCATGCCCTGTATCAACAGGCGTTCGATATGCTGTCTCGTCAGAACGCTCGTGAAGCGTTTGATCTTTCAAAGGAACCCGATGCCTTGCGAGATCGCTATGGACGCAACCGCTCCGGACAATCGTGCCTGCTGGCGCGACGACTGGTCGAAGCTGGTGTTCCGCTGGTGACTGTTATCTGGTCCCACAGCAATCGCGGTCAGGATCAGGATGCAACGAATGACGACTTGTATGGCTGGGATACGCACAACGACATCTTTGACGGACTGCAGAATCACCTGCTGCCCAGATTTGATCAGGGGTTTTCAGCACTGATCGAAGACCTCGACCAACGTGGCCTGCTGGATTCAACGCTTGTCGTCTGCATGGGCGAATTCGGTCGAGCGCCACTTGTTGCGCTAGAAAAGAACTTTGCCGGGGGTACACCGGGGCGTAAACACTGGAGTTGGGTTTATTCGATCGCGCTGGCTGGCGCAGGTGTCCAACGCGGTTCCGTTGTCGGCGAATCCGACAGTCGCGGTGCGTATCCACACACGGAAGCATATGGCCCGTGGGATGTGATGGCGACGATGTTTTCCAGTCTCGGGATTGACCCGCATCAGCACTACTTTGATCCCGTAAACCGGCCGATTCAGATCTGTGATGGTCGCGTGATGAATGCGATCTACGGTTAAGATCATTGTGTAGGACGGGTCTCCAGTCCCGTCCTGATTTGATTCTTATCAGGACGGGACTGGAGTCCCGTCCTGCGGTCTTCAATTGACCTTCAACGGGACCACGGTTTCATTCGAACTGCACCCCGTGGTCGCCCCGCAGCATTCGCCAGCGTTCGATGCTGTTTCGGTAGCGACCGGCGTGGTGTGACCCACCAGAAAAGGAGCGGCCGTTTTGCTGTGATCGTGGCCTTTATACACGCCAAAGTCATTAAACAGAAATTTCTTTGCGATGCGGTAGTACAGATTCTTCTCCGGGATTTCGTGTCCCGGATGATACTGCGACGTGCGAGGAATCATGGCCTTTAGTTCCTGCAACGCCGTGCCGCGGGCAGTGGAATCTCTGGCACTGTGTTTTTCAACAAGCTGCTGAAGCAAATCGGGGCGTTCCAGCACGATGCAGCCGCGAGTGGTCTCCTGAGACAATTGACGGAAGTCGGCAAGGTACTCTGACTTCGTAAACTTATCGAACAGCGATCGCGAATCGTCTTTTGCGTGAATTGATTCACGAGAAAACTGGACGATCGGACACGGCTCAATGTCGCCCCACGGATTGATGTGGTGACTGATGCCATTGGCTGCTGGACAGAGTGCCTGACCTTCACCGTCGTAGTAGGCGTCGATGATAATGATGGGCTTCTTCGCCCGCATGTCGACAACGAACTGACGCGCGCGGCGTTGTTGTTCGGGCGTCAGACACAACTCGGCGGTCGCATCAGGCCCCATGGGCCGATAGACGTGAAACCAGGTGTAAAGGACACCCATTTCGATCAGTCGATCGACCCACTGTTCTGTGAGCAGGTGATCGATATTGGATTTCGCCAGACTGGTACAAACTCCGGTCATGACGTTGTGCTTGAGGCAGTTCTCGATGCCGGCCAGGGTTTTACTGTAAACATCGGACCGGCCGCGACGTTCGTCGCTGATGATCTCATTGCCTTCGACGCTGATTAGCGGCGTCACGTTCCCCAGTTCGAACAGCCTGCGAGCTTTTTCATCCGTAATGAACTGCCCGTTCGTGAAGACCTGGAAGTAGCATTCGGGATGAGCTTCCAGAATCTGAAACAATTCGGGATGCATAAACGGCTCGCCGCCGACGATGCCGAAGAACGTGTTTCCTTGTTGCTTGGCTTCTTCGATCAGTTTGTTCATCGCAGGCAGATCGATTGTCTGCTGCTTTGAAGCCACATCGACCCAACATCCCTGACATCGCAAGTTGCAGCTGTTGATAATCGATACATACAGGAACGGCGGGAAGAACTGACCTTTCTTCATGCGTCGTCGATGTTTAAACACCGACAGCGAACCTTTAACGCCCAGATTCCAAATCAGCTTCCACAGCAGACGCTTGTTCGTCTCGAACATCATCCGCTTTGCCATACGCAGCGTATACATATTCAACTCACCAACAGAAACAGGATGCAAGCTACTGACGTAGTTTATCCTGTCGCAGCAAGTTTTCCCTCTGTGATCGGCCGTGTTTCACAGAAAACGCCACGTTGCCATATCTGCGAGGCTAAGCAGGCGGGTGCGAGACGCCCTCGAGCGACTGAACTCCTTTGGAGAGCGGGGGATGTCAATCCCCTGATGTCGGGCCTCGCGAAGAATCAGGGGACTAACGTCCCCCGCTCGCCTCAGTTATCGCTATCCGAATTCTTGAACAGGGCACTTGTGGCACCATTTGATGCTGGCGGCTGGCGTCTATCTTCAGGTTTGGTGTAGAGCCCGGAAACACTTGACGTTGACGAAGCACGCCGCGGTGATGACGTGATCGTCGAACTGAGGGCTCCGTTGTTCAGAATGCCAGGAAACCTGTTTCCTTCTATAAAGGCAATGTTCTTGCGAGAGTATCCGATGTATTCCAGGAAGCTCGACAAGCTCACAACACGAATTCCGTGATTCAAGGCCGCTTTCCGCATACGCGCCGCGTGTTGCTGCATTTTCTGATACAACGCCTGCTTTACAGTGTCCTGAGTTTGGTTTGATTCACCAAGATCACCAATAATCAGGAACCGAGTTTTTTCATCCATCAAAGTGCCGATTGGATCAGCTTCTGTTAGCTCATTCTTATCCTGATCGACCAGCTTTGCATCATCGCTGATCTGAACCGCAACGTGGGCGTTGGCACCTGTAATAAGGCGAATAAACTCATCACGGTCACCTCCCGGATTGCCATCGAAATCAAGAAGACCAGCGACGGCAACTTCGAGCTTTTGCCCCGAAGAAAAGATCGGAGAATAGATTGGATCTTCTTTCGCCAATGGATTTCCATCAAGCTGATCGACAATTCGGACAAGTGCACTGTGTTCGCCTGTGATTCTGATGACTTCGATTTTGCCCTTGATGTCTTCCGTGCTGCGACGACCAACACCGCTGTTGTTTTTCTTGTACACAGAGAATGTGGTTCCGACACGCAACTCATCGCGGCTACCGAGGTCGATTGATCCCGTAAGAGAACCCTGGTCAACAAACACCAGGCGACCGTCTTCACGCTCGAAACTCAAGTCTTCGAGTTCTTGCGCTTTCTGAGTCAACACGATCAGAGCTTCACGTTTTTCCCGGATGTCGTTTTCGAGTTCGTCGATCTGACGGGACGTTTGCGTCTGCAGAGTTGCGTACTTGTCCTGCTCTTCACGAATATCTTTGCGAAGGTCTTCAATCTGTTTTTCACGAGCACTCAACTGCTCACCGTGCAATGCTTCTTTCTTTCGCAGGTCGTCTTCTAACTGAGCAACTTTGTCCTGCATGGATTTCATCGTGTTTGCATGATTTGCATTCGCGGCCGCCAGCTCATCGGCTCTAGTCTGCGCGAGGATCTGACGTTCGGTGGCGTTAACGGTGCTGATATCACGGTCCGTCGCTGCCTTGATCAGCGCCGGCTGCAGAGGCATTGCGCTGGATGATCCATCGCTCGCACGCTTGGCAATCTCGTCCTTGGCGGCTTTAACAACTTCTTCCGTCTCTCCTGCGTTACCAACCAGGTCTTGTAAAGCTTTACGCTCGTCCAGGATTGATCTGAGGTCGCCTTCCGCTTTTGTCTTATCCGCCTGCGCTGTAGCCAGCTGTCGCTGCACATCAGCGCTGTGAGCCCAGGTCATATACCATGCAACGCCCAGTCCGATTGTGAACAACACAAAAATGGAAAGGGAAATAACAAGGCCGTTACTGTCTTTTGAAGCCATCGAATTGCCCCTGAGCCAGCTTCTCGCCGGCATTTTTGAAAGCAAAGAACACAACCATTGTGGAAATTACGGAATCAGCTCTCACATCAACTTACATCAGACCGCTTCTACCATCGTCTACTCGAAGATCCTGCGACACTCCTATCAAAGAAGTTCTGGCAGTTTTTGCCGGAGCTTGTCGAAGGGGAGGTGATTTTCCTAACAAACGACGCGAACGGACATCGATTTCGCCGGATTAGAAGAATCTTAACGAAAATCCGGGCGATGAGGACGAAGTCTGACGGGCATACGACTACGAAGATACCGGGTTGCCTGATTGTGTCAAGAAGTTCTTGCTGCATGATTCACCGGCTTGAAGAGAATCCTGGCGTTTTGCGCAAGGAAATCTGATTTCCCGGCTATGGTGGGTGTGGCGTTCGCGAATCAATGGACTTCAAGCTTTGGCAGGTTGTCGATTTTAGACGCCTTCGGCTCGGGCTGTGGAGTCGCTTCCCCTTTATGTCAGGCAATGATGCAGACAGCTTCCTCGTGCAATGGCCGAGCAAGCCTGAGGCCAACTCAAGTGGGCAAAATCGACACTTTAACTAAGCCGGTAAGTATTTTCTTCGCATAGATGCCCGGCATTCCAGATCCCCAGAGCTACCGCTGCGAAATCAACTCTGGATTGCGTTCGGTGGCGGTTTTGTAACAATTCCCGATCAATAACGTCGCGTTCACTTGTTTATGCGGGCTCATTGGATTGACTGGGTGAAATCTGCCTTAATTTGGCGAGAACATTCTTTCTCTGTTTGGAATCCACGTTTAACGTTCGAACTTAATATCTGACGTTGTCTGCATCTTCAGTAGTTCTTAAGTCGGGATGAAGTCGTTGAGAGCCCTGATAAGTGACATTCACGGAAACCTCGAAGCCTTGACGGCTGTTCTTGCAGACATTCGCAAGAAAGGTGTGACTGAAATCTATTGCCTCGGAGATATTGTGGGCTACGGCCCCAATCCAGCTGAGTGCATCGATCTGGTCATGGAGCTTGATATGAGCCTGCTGGGCAATCATGACCAGGCGGCTTTGTTCGATCCCGAAGGCTTTAACGCTGGCGCTGAGCGGGCGATTTTTTGGACTCGGTCAGTTCTTGAACAGGGCGTCGGTCCGAAGGCGGAAAAACGCTGGGACTTCCTGGGCGAACTGAACCGTCGTTTTCGTGACGAGGAAACCAAGACCATGTACGTGCATGGCTCGGCGCGCAATCCATTGAATGAATACGTTTTCCCCGATGATATCTACAATCAGGTCAAGATGGAAAAAATCTTTGCGCTGATTGAACAGTATTGCTTCCAGGGACACACGCACATACCGGGCGTCTTCACTGATACACTGGAGTTCTTTGCTCCGGAAGAAATTGACTTCAAATACAAGCTGACGAAGCAGAAGGTGATGATCAACGTAGGCTCTGTGGGGCAACCTCGAAACAACGATCCACGTTCTTCATATGTCACAGTCGATGGTGACCTCGTGGAGTTTCATCGAGTTCCTTACGAACTGAATGAGACGATCAGCAAGATTTACGCCATCCCGGAACTGGACAATTTCCTGGGTGACCGACTGCGTGAAGGCAGATAAACACGCATCCACATGCTGCCTGATTCGAATGAAAACGATGACGTCATTCGATGATCCACATGGCTCGAGTCGAATTCATGGCTTGAGCAAAATGCCTTGTGTGAGTCCGGTATGACTTCGCAACTGCCTCGAACCTATCGCAGTGTCGTCATGAAATCGTTGGCCAGTTCTGCTGGCTTGATTGCTGCGCTGCTGATTGAGATCATCGTCTTCAGCCTGCTGCAGCAGCGGTTTCTTAGCGGTGCAACTCTGACGGCAGTGATCAATCAAATCCCGGCGTTGACCGTTGTCGCCGCCGGAATGACCATCGTACTGATATCCGGCGGGATTGATTTGTCTGTCGGTTCAGTGATGGCGCTAACCGGATCACTCATCGGAATCCTGATGGTTGATCACCGCTGGGGACTGCCCACATCAATGCTGGTCGGATTGGTGGCAGCAACGGTCTGCGGAATAATCAACGGTGCAATCGTGGTGTCGCTGAAACTTCCTTCATTTATTGTGACGCTTGGGGCATTGCAGATCGTTCGCGGCGTTTGTTATCTGATTACAAATTCCAGAACCAGGTACATTGGCACGGCTATCGAACCGATTGCGGCGAAAATCGCATGGCTCAGCATGTCACCGGCATTTCTGTTTGCACTTGTGATTGTAGCCGTCGGACAATTTGTGCTTAGCCGCACAATTCTGGGACGCTACTGCGTTGCCATTGGCAACAACGAGGCCGCTGTCAGAATGAGCGGAATTGATCCCCGCTGGACACAAATCACAGCGTATGCAATTTGCGGATTTCTCGCTGGAGCGGCGGGCATCATTGAGACTTCGCGCCTTGGTTCTGCTGACCCCAATGGCGGCGGACGAATGGAACTCGACGCAATCGCAGCAGCTGTCATTGGAGGCACAAGTCTTGCTGGCGGACGTGGCGCCGTGATCAGCACATTTTTTGGCGTGTTGATTATCGCAGTCCTGAAGACCGGATTGATTCAAATCGGTGCGGGCGACGGCACCAAGCTGGTGATCACAGGACTCGTGACGGTTATCGCCGTTGCTGCAGATTCATTGCGGCGTAAAGTCGCTTAAGATTGAACGAAACAACATATGTCGCGGATGCAACAGACGCCCGCTCCGGTCTCCCTTTCTTCTGAAACCAGACAGGATCGCGTGGCGGCTGATGAGAATCCCGACAGTTGGATTTCATTTGAACTCCTACTAATCTGAGCAAAAGTTTTAGATTCACCACGCAATACTCTGTCTGGAAACAAAGATGCATCGAATTCTTTTCATCCTCATGTGCGCTGTAACACTGGATTCAGTGTCTTCATTCGCAGACGACGCAGCTCAAACTCCAAAGCGACTCAGCGCCCAGGTCCCGGTTGAGATGGATTATTTACTTTATCTGCCCAAAGACTATGACTCGAAAGAAACATGGCCACTGGTGCTTTTCCTGCATGGATCCGGCGAACGTGGCAGCGATCTGGAACTTGTGAAGAAGCATGGTCCGCCAAAGCTGATCAGTGAAGGCAGAGAGTTTCCGTTTATTGTCGTATCACCGCAATGCAGAAAAGATTTCTGGTGGGAGCCGATTGAATTGACGGCACTCCTTGATGATGTCGTGAAAACACATAAGGTTGATCAAGATCGTATTTGTGTCACGGGTTTGAGTATGGGTGGTTTTGGCACCTGGCGACTTGCCGCATATACGCCGGAGCGTTTTGCTGCTCTGGCACCAATCTGTGGCGGCGGAGAACCCTACTGGGCTTCTCGTTTTGCAAAAGTGCCAACATGGGCATTTCATGGTGCCAAAGACGAAGGCGTCCCGTTGGTACGTTCAGAAGAAATGATCGAAGCCATGAAGAAAGAAAACGGTGAACCCAGGCTGACAGTCTATCCCGAAGCGGGCCATGATTCATGGACGGAAACGTACAACAATCCAGAGTTTTACGAGTGGATACTGGCGCAGAAACGCCAGACGGCTGCTGAATGAAGTTTGACCAGTCGAGGATTGCATATTTCGGTGGCCGGGGCTGGACTAAGCGGAGCGAAGGAAGCCCCGGGTTCTCGGGCGATCCCCCTCCAACCCGGGCCACGGGTTAAACGTCTGTGTTTTTCCGCATATGAATCCTTAGGAACAGTCCCGAAATAACATCCGGTTTTTACCTAAGCGAGAAATCACAACCCGAAACGTCAGTGAGGGATTTCTCTACAAGACAGCGATCCCTCGCTTACGCGTCGGGTTGTGATTTAGGGAACCTATTTCGGGACTGGTCCTTATCGGCGTTGGCCACACAGAAGGTATTCAACGCCCATGGCAAAAGCTGTTTCCAGGATCGTCTCAATCCCGGTCGAATGCCATTCACTCATACGATACAGTTCGCGCTTCAAACAGATTCACTATTCAACCACCATAACAAGAACAAAACATGGCCAAAAAGAATTCGAGCACAAAGAAATCCACATCAGAAGTGATGGATGTTGAGGCAGAAGTCTACCCAGAAACCAAAGACGCTCGTGAATCGACCGCAAGTGTTACTCACGAAGAAGATACGCCTCCCGCCAAAGGAAAAACGAAAGCCGTCGAAGAGCAGTCATCCAACAGCAACGTCGGCATTGGCGACATTCGAAAGGCAGTCGCGTTTTCCAATTCAGTCGGTGGGTTGGATAAAGCCATTGCGATCCTGCAAATCCTGAAGGTGGCGAAAGAGGTTCAATAGTCGCGAGGCAGGACAGGAGGTCTGCGATGATTGACGAGAGAATTTAAAGTGCGAAGTCATCTTGAGTCGTTTTTCGGTATTCGGATACCCTACGACTCCCCTTTCAAGATTCTTCGCCCGTCGCCTTCTGTCACAGGACCACGCAGATGCATTCTGCGTCCCGTCAAACCTGCGTCAATCCCCTCCAGCACTCAGCAAACACACTTTTTGCGACGCTGAATTCGTTGCTGCGCGGAGTGGGCGGGCGAGTCGTCCTACTGCGCCCATTGCCGCAGGACTTTGATCATCGAATTGATGACATTGACTTGCTCATGACACCGGAACAGTGCCAGCAACTACTGCGAGCTGCTTATACTTTTTGTCTGCAGAAGGAACTTCATTGTCGAATTGAGCAAAGCTCACCGTCAAAGACGCGTCTGACACTTTGGACGGTGAATGCATCGCAGAAGCTGATGATTGATCTATGGACTGACTTTGATCAACTTCCGCTGTGTCGTCAGCATTGTATACCTGCAGATCGCCTGCGGAATGCACTCACGGAATATGCAAACGATCAGATCCCGGCATTGCATCACCTGCTGCCAGACATTGATCTTTGCTTATTGATTCAGCATCTGGCGAAGAAACGGAAGGCATTAAACAGCCCGGGCGCGCGTTTTCGTATTTCCTGCGCATGTGATCGCCTGGAATCGTGGTCAGTCATGCCTGACCAGCGAAGTTTGCCTCAGGACTTGCTGCAAGGCCTTCGAAGCGTTGCCGGTCGGCTATCACAGGCATACGTGCTTACGGCAGATTCCATTGCCGTTGCACACGAGTACCTCCTTGCGAGGCTGGCGAATGTTCCTGGCAATCAAGGCTTGCAGGTTCTTCAACGCCGCAAGCGACGCGGTGTGCTGACTTCTGCACGCGCGGCAATTCTGCGGTCGCGGCCAGCAATTGCCTTTGTTGGAAGCGATGGTGCTGGAAAAACATCTGTCATTTCAGCCATCGCAGAAAAACAAATGAACGTCGTACCAATGGTCGCCAAAAAGTTATATCGCCGGTCACTGATCTATCAGCTTGGCAGCGGGCTTGCAAAGAGACTGCACGGTACAAATCGAGATCGCTTTGACAGTCTTGCTTCCATCCCAATAGTTTTTCGAGCACTTACGGCTGCATGGAGTCACGCAGTTTTTCGTTCGATTCATCAGACGCCAGTCTTTGATCGGTCTGTCGCCAGCTTTCTTATTGCACACCGAAAAACAAACATGCCTCGTATATCTTCGGCCGCGAAATGGATTGAACCTCTGATCCCGCCGGTCACAAGTGTATTGCTGGCACTGCCACATTCAGAACTTATCGATCGAAAGGATGAAATGTCGGCACACGGCCACGAAACCTATCAACGGCTTCTGTTCGAACAAGCGCTGAGGCAACAACCAACGGACATCATACTGCTGGCCAGCCTTGAGTCTGTAGAGGCAACAGCCGCTGTTACGGCTGAACTCCTGTGGCAGGGCTCAACGCCTATCGATGCCTCTTTCGAGACTTCGCCAAACAGAAAGGCAGCGGCATGAAGTCTCCTCTTCGGCTATTCAATGCACTGATCGATCATCACCGCCTTGCTGAGCGACGTCGCCAGATCGAATGGGAGCTAGGTGTCATCTTCAAGACGGCCATAACACTTAAGCCTACGTTGTCTGGTGGTGGCTTTGACCGGATGTATCGGGCTCATCGCGACTCCGACCCAAAGCAGACTCTTGCAAGTGTCCGTATCAATGTTCCCGGGCGAGACGTGGCGGCAAAAGAGCCAAACTTGCCTCGCCTCGCTTTGTCTGCTGAAAGCCGCATCCATCGCGAAGCCCGTGCGTACCGTCAGCTGTCAATGATCGGCCTTACACCACGTTTGATTGCTCGCGGTGATTTCTTTCTTGCAAATCACTGGCTGTCGTGGCCGCGATTTTCCGACATTCTGCGACATCACGGCCATCTGCTGTGGGATATCCTGCCGGTCGTGCTGAACGCGATCCGTGAAATGCACGAGAACGATGTGGTGCATATGGATCTGAACGACGGCAACATTCTCATCGCTCCAAACTTTCAGTCCGCCGTCATCATCGATTTTGAATTTGCTCCATTGCATTCGATGATTCCATTTGATCAGCAGCGATTCGATTTTCTGCGTTTCGCTCATAACCTTTTGAAGCCGCGTCGCGGTCGAGAAGCTGCGTTTCAACAACCACATAGGTTCGTTGATCTGTTCGCGAACTACGTCCCGGAAGCTGGCTATGGGATTCCGGATGCGATGGATTCAGCATGGTTTTCCAGAGTCAACGATGATGCCGTTATTCGTAGAGGTTTCGAAGAAATCTTTGGCGTACTGGACATGACTTCGCGAGCTGCCGCATGAACCAATTCGTCTGCATGAACTGGGGCACTGCCTATGGAGCCGACTATGTGAATCGGCTCTATTCCATGATCGCTCGAAACACGCAGCGACCGTTTCGATTGGTCTGTTACACGGATTCAACCGTCGGCATTCGCAGTGAAGTGGAATGCTTTGAATGTCCTGAGGTGGATGTACCATCTCCAAAACGCGATCGCGGCTGGAGAAAATTGTCACTGTGGGCCAGCGAACTCCCGGGGCTCAGCGGCACCGTATTGTTTCTGGATCTTGACATCGTGATCACCGGCAGCCTGGATGAGTTCTTTACCTACCGTCCTGACGCTGATTTCTGTGTGATCCACAACTGGACTCAACCGGACCGCCTGATCGGAAACACGTCAGCGTACCGATTTACAGTGGGCAGTCATCCGGAAATTCTCTCTCGGTTTCTGGATGATTTCAGATCAGTGCTGGCCGCGCATCCAAATTCGCAGACGTACATTTCGTCATGCCTTGAGGCGACGATGGAATTCTGGCCTGCCGAATGGTGCCGCAGTTTCAAACGTCACTGTGTCCCGCGCGGTGTAACTCGCTGGTTTCGCCAGCCATTACTTCCACGTGATGCAAAACTGGTAGCTTTCCCCGGACAACCCAATCCCCATGAAGCCGTCAACGGAATCTGGCCCGCTCCATGGTACAAACGCATCTACAAACACATCCGCCCAGCCGACTGGATTCAGCAGCACTGGCGCTAAAGCCACATCTCTATTTGAACCTCTTGCAGAATATCTGACACACGCCTTTGGTCATTGCTCACAAGGATCCGAAGAGGTTAGACTCAACCTCATTGATCAGGAGTCTGTTTGTCGTTGTTGCGGGAGTGCCGAGATGTTCCACCTTGCATTGGTGTTTGGTTTGCTGGCGTCGGGCTGCCTGATTCCCGCTGACGACAGTGCCGCACGGTCCCTGAGCGATTCCGAAGAAGGCTGGACGCATGCCGTTGCCAGAGATGATGCTGCCCCGATGTTTGAGTTTCATCCCGCGGGCGGATTGCATCATTTAGGCAGTCTGTTGACGACGTCGGACAAACGTGAAGGACTGCACGGTTGGTGGCAACGGACTGTGCCAGTTGAAGGTGGGAGGTCCTATCGATTCTCGGCTGTGCGGAGAACAACCAATATCAAGTATCCGCGACGATCGGCAGTCGCTCGTGTCTTTTGGACTGATAAAGAAGGCCACGCCGCAGTTCACGATTTCGATGCGACGACAACGTATCGAGAAGGCCAGCGTCCGACGTCGGAGCCGGAATATCCTGCGGACGGTGCCGAGCAATTCGAAGGCTGGACAGAAGTGGCCGGCGTGTTTCAATGTCCGTCAAATGCGACTCAGGCCAGAATTGAATTGTCGTTTCGTTGGGCGAGTGATGCTGTTGTCGAATGGTCAAATGTGCAACTGCAGGCCATCGAAACGCCCAAGCCGCGTCTCGTGAAATTGGCAACCGTCCATTTTGGTCCAGCAGCCGGAACCACAAACACGGAAAAATGTCAGCAATTCGCTCCACTGATTGCTACGGCTGCTGAGCAGAAGGCAGATCTCATTGTGCTGCCGGAAACACTCACGTACTTCAATTCTAAACGAACGATGGCCGACTGTGCGGAATCGATTCCTGGGCCATCGACCGAGTACTTCGGAACGTTGGCCCGACAGCATGATTTGTACATTGTGGCGGGCCTGGTGGAACGTGAGCAGCATCGAATCTTCAACGTCGCCGTGTTGATTGGACCAGATGGAAATGTTGTCGGAAAGTATCGTAAGGTCGCCTTGCCTCGTACCGAAATTGATGCAGGTGTTGAACCGGGGAATGACTATCCCGTCTTTGAAACTCGATTCGGCAAGGTTGGAATGATGGTCTGCTACGACGGATTCTTTCCAGAAGTCGCGAGGGAACTCAGTAATCGCGGTGCGGAGGTGATTGCATTCCCCGTCTGGGGTTGCAACCCATTACTGGCATCGGCGCGTGCCTGCGAAAATCATGTTTACGTCGTCAGCAGTACGTATACCGACATTTCATCGGATTGGATGATCACCGCCATCTTTGGACGAGATGGACGGCCGATTGCCAAAGCCAAAAATTGGGGCGACGTTGTGATTTCTGAAGTTGACCTTGGGCAGCCAGCAATCTGGCATAGCCTTGGAGATTTTCACGCAGAGATTCTGCGACATCGTCCAACGGTCAAGCCGTCAGTACCCTGATTGTCTTACGACGTTGGGGAAACGCACTGTCGAATGCGTTGTAACACAAGCCATAACAGTCGAATCCCGCAGCCATCGAGCTGTGGCGAACTTCCCCAGTCAGCGATACTGGAATTGCCACCGCAACTGGGGAAATTCCTATCGTCGCTTGCTGAACCTTCTGAACTCGACCAGAATCGTGAGACCAGTGCTTTACTTTTTCCAGATCTCTGAAGGTCACCCGCAATGAAGGCTATGTTGTTAACTGAGTACAAGAATCTGACGGTCACGGAGTTTCCAAAGCCAGAGATTTCTCCGAATGACATCCTTGTACAAGTTCGCGCCTGTGGAATCTGCGGCAGTGATATTCATGGTTACGATGGCAGCACCGGTCGGCGCATTCCGCCACTGGTGATGGGACATGAGGCGGCTGGCGTCATCACAGAAATCGGCAGCGCTGTCACATCTTTTAAAGTCGGCGATCGCGTAACATTTGACTCTACAGTGTCGTGCGGACATTGCTTCTTTTGTCGACGAGGTGATATTAACCTGTGCGACAATCGCATGGTCCTGGGTGTTTCCTGCGGTGATTATCGTCGTCATGGTGCGTTCGCAGAATATGTCGCAGTGCCACAACACATCTGCTATCAAATACCTGCCGGTCTGCCGTTTGAACACGCAGCGATGATCGAAGCCGTTTCGATCGCAGTGCACGCCGCCAACCGGACGCCGGTCTCACTGGGCGATACTGCGGTTGTTGTCGGCAGTGGCATGATTGGCTTGCTTGTCATCCAGGCAATTCGGCTGGCCGGTTGTGGTCAGATCATCGCGGTCGATCTGGAAGAAAGCAAACTCAGCAAGGCCAAAGAGCTTGGTGCAGATATCGGTCTGAAAGCCGATGCCGTTGACGTCGCTGCTGAAGTCAGGAAACTGACCGGCGGACGTGGAGCGGATGTGGTTCTGGAAGTCGTTGGTTTAGCATCAACGGTCAACACAGCCATTGCATGTGCTCGAAAGGGTGGAAGCGTCACGCTTGTCGGCAATCTTTCGCCAAAGGTTGAAATGCCCCTGCAGGTGATTGTGACTAAGGAACTAACGATTCACGGCAGCTGTGCATCTCGCGGGGAATATCCTGCCTGCATTGATCTGCTCGAACGCCGAGCAATTCGCGTTGATCCACTCATCACCGCAACGTCATCGCTGGAAGATGGGCCGGCGTGGTTCAAGCGACTGTACGCGGGTGAACCAGGTGCCATGAAAGTGATCATCGATCCGACGTTGTAGTGAAATCTGATGAACCATGGGAGATCGAACGTCCCAACGCGCCGAGATCGGTGGCGCTATGCAACTTTGTTTGGCAGTCGAATTCTGCCAAAACGGTGGCCAGTTGCGTCGTAGAGCAGAACTTCGTTGGAAGCTGATGACCAGACAGCCGCGAGCTTAACAGAGCGTGGTCCGTGCAACACAAACTGAAAACCACAACGGGCTCCGTTTTGACGCAATTCCAGTTCTGTCATCGGAAAATGGTGTTCAAGCAGGTTTTCTTTGCGGCAGAGTGCAATATGGATGAATAACCGGAGCTGTTCGAGTGATCTCACGTCGGCCGGACTTTCGGGGAGACGGGAGATGGCTGCGGGTTGACACATTCAGAATCGACCTTTGCAAGGAAGTCAGCGGATGTATCTCCATGGACGACTCTGCAGATTTTAATGGACATAGAAATCTGCACAGTGCTTCATGCGAATTGAGGTATCGGAATGCCGACGTCAGACCTTTCGAATTCAGCAGGCGCGCCAGACAAGCGGAAATAACCGTCTGTGACGTACGATCGAACGAACCGGGATATTCTGGATCTCGATTCCACAAAAATTCCTTGATTGTGCGGTCCTGAATGAGATTCTGCCAAATCATCGGTTTCTCGTGAAAATCGGTGGCAAGGATTGCTGTGGTTCCAGCACCACAGACTCAGCGAATAGGGCTTCAGTGGGCATTGCAGCATTTGGAACTGTCTGTTTTAGAAATCCTGCAGAACAATTAATGTCCAGTCTGATGCGCCGTTGCGGTTTGACACACATTGTTCAATCCTGACGCAGGTACTGATGAGGCAGATTTTGAGGTTGATCCAACGATTAGATTTGACTGAACCCAGGGTGTGGTGTAGCCTCCATCCAGGAGAACAATTCGCGAAAGAATCCACAGAAAGAAGTGGCGAATTTGGAACGATTTGTGCACAAGGGTTTCCTGTCGTAGTGAGTCTCTCCCAACGTCTCGCCTGATCAGGTTTCGCGGACGTGATTGTAAGCTTAACGGAGTTACGATTTAAAATGCTCGGACAGCTTATTCCAGTTGGCGGCGGTGATTCCATCCCGATGAATCGCAAGAAACTCCTGGTTGGTCGCCGTTCTTCGTGCGACATCAAACTGGATTTTCAGAATGTTTCGTCGCACCATTGCGAGTTTGAACTGCGCGATGGGTACTGGTACATCCGGGATCTGGGAAGCAGTAACGGAATCAAGGTCAACGGAGAACGTTGCGATTCTATGTGCGTGACTCCCGGTGACACGGTTACAATCGCAAAGCACTCGTTTACGATCCAATATAACGTCGCAGCCGATGCGGCTGCTCCCCAGGAAGAAAATACATTCTCACGCAGCTTGATGGAAAAAGCCGGACTTGAAGTCGAACGCCGCAGTTCCAAAGAAGCAAAATCATCGGAGCAGGCAACATCGAAATCCAAGCAAGTCCGCCGTGCGACGACAGAGGATGATTTCATCATGGATTGGTTGAGCGAAGAATAAAATTGAGTCGATGCCTGGCGGGAGACCCTTCGCTCCGTGAAAGAATGCTGATTTCGCGGAGCGAGAAGCGGTGGTTGTTGCTCAATCGCTGCTCAATTCTGCCAAGGCCAGTCAAACCCGATGTCCAGCGCAGGCGACGAATGTGTCAGACTGCCTATGCTGATGCGATCGACACCGCTTTCCGCGATGGCTCGAACTGTCTGCAATGTCACTCCTCCCGAAGCCTCAAGCAGAGTTGATGGCGAGCTCGATGCGTCCCGAATTGCGACGGCCTGCTGCATGGTCTGCGGCGACATATTATCCAGGAGAATAATCTCCGGCGATTCCTGCAAAGCATTGCGCAGCTGGTCGAGGGTGTCTACTTCGATTTCAATCTTTGAATTGACGTGATGTGTTCTTGCATAACGACGTGCATCGGTGACAGCCGCGGCACATGTGGAATCACCTCGGGCAGCGATGTGGTTGTCTTTGATCAGGATGCCATCATATAAACCCATGCGATGATTGGTTCCGCCTCCGCAACGCACTGCGTACTTCTGCAGGAGCCTGTAGCCCGGAAATGTCTTGCGCGTGTCCAGAATGACGGCTTTTGTATGCTGCGTTTCGGCCACGAACTCGGCCGTACGTGATGAAATTCCGCTGAGCAGTGTCATAAAATTAAGTACCGTTCGCTCGGCTGTCAGCAGCGTTCGCACCTGACCCGAGATCGATGCGATCACCATCTGGCGAGCAATCACATCGCCATCCTGCCTGTGATATTTGACATCAACGGAAGCATCGAGTTCGGAAAATACAATCGGCAGCAGTGCCAGGCCACACAGAACTCCTGCTTGACGGGATACAATATTGACCGTGGCCTCCAGGTCAGCTGGAATGGTAGACAGACTCGTAAGATCGCCAATATCACGCAGATCTTCCTCCAGTGACATTTTTGTTAGTGCTCGCGCGGCGGCTGCACACTCAGAATTGAAGTCAATCGTCATTTGTGACGTTCCCTGGTCTTAGTCGATATAAACAAACTCATTTGCGTTGAACAGAGCGCGGCAGAATTCTGTCAAGCCTTTTGAATCAACAAAAGCAATAGACGCGTTCAATTCTTCCGCTGTTGGTTTTCGCCCAAATGCAGACTGAAACGCCATCGTCACATGCGATGCTGTGTTTGAATCCGGCTGTGCCGCAAGTCGAGCAGCAAAGTATCCTGACTGCTTCAACATGAATTCATTGTTCAGCATGGCCAGTGACTGCAAAGCCGTGGTCGTCACATTACGTGTTGGTGAAAGGTTGGCTGCGTTCGGGCAATCCAACGTTGTCAAAAATGGATCAGGCGATGTGCGAACAACGAAACGGTAGATGCTGCGTCTCCAGAGAGACGGCTCATCCGCAGTGATGTACGTGTAGACCGGAGCGTATTCTTCTTTATAGTCAAAGTCCCGATATCCCGGCCCAAACATTTCCACGTTCAGTTTGCCACTGACAGCAAGTACAGCATCACGCAGCGATTCGGCATCCAGTCGGCGTGAGTTCTGACGCCACAATAAGCGATTGCCTGCATCCAGATTTTGTGGCGACCGTTCCACATTCAACGATGCCGTATCTGACGTTGATGCCTGTTGCCAGGTCGCGCTGAGACAAATCAGCCGGTGAATGGACTTCATAGACCACTTGTTTTTGTGTAATTGAATTGCGAGCCAGTCGAGCAATTCCGGATGCGACGGCAGGCTGCCGCCCAGTCCAAAATCGCTTGGTGTGTCAACCAGCCCGACGCCAAAATGGTGGTGCCAGATTCTGTTCACAATGACGCGTGCTGTGAGTGGGTTCTTCGGGGACGTGATCCAATCCGCCAATGCCGTTCGGCGCTGGGCGTCCGTGAATTCAGACGTACCAAAAGATGCGGGCAGCGGAACGCACGAGATGGTCCCCGGATGGACTTCTTCGCCTGGCTGTTCCGGATCACCGCGAAGCAGGATATGCACGGTTGCAGGGGTTTCAGCGTTCACCGCATAGATTTTTTCCAGCGCTGGCAGTGCGTCAATCTGCGACTTCAAGTCGTCTATTTGTTGTTTGATTGCGTCGCCCTCGAGTTGCGCAAGTTCCGACTTTGCATCGATGAGTCGCTGTTCGAGTTGTTGCCTGCGATCATTCACTTGCTGT
>JANOZG010000132.1:0-1620 GCA_031429275.1 Planctomycetota bacterium | reverse complement strand
GTGAGGTATCTGGCGGAAGGGGATTCTGCCACTTTCTGAACGGTTGGTACTGATGCAGCGTATTTTCTTCACGCTAAGTGTCAAGCATTGACTTAGGAAACCCTGTATTCAAGGGCAAATTCCAAGCCGATCAAGCCGATTTAGAGCCGACGATGGGAATCCAGGGCGATCGGGCGTTCCTTCGCAGACGGATTTTGGGTGCGATTTTTGTGGCGTATGCTTCCAGTTTGCGAAAGTCACTGTAGCAAGCTTGGCAAGCAGGATGCTTATCCCAACTTTCAAACCCGCAGCGAACCGCGGAACCCCCCGCACACCATAGTAAGATTGTGCTCCATTATGATGCACGAAGACGCGACCGAAGCGGCGATCACCAAAGATCGCGCTGCCCATTTTTCTGACATCGTCTGGTGTTTTCAACCAACTCGACGTCTTTGTATCGAATTCCCCATGTGTCTGCAGTTCTCGATATTGTTCTTCGGTGAGTAGCTCAATTCCTATCGCCGTTGCCATCTCGATCGCGTTGTTTGCAGGTTTGTGCTCCTTCCTGGACTCCAGCCCTTCGCGGTCGTAGCAAACGCTGGTTCGGCCTTTTGGAATTTCGGCCGAACAATCAAAGCAGATGAATTCGCCCGTCTTCTTGTCATATCCCACGACATCCGGTTCACCGCCCGTTCGTTCCATCTCATTGAGTGACCAGAGCTTTGCAGGATTGGCTTCGAGCTTTGCCTGAACCTTAGCCCATACAAGACCTTTGTGGCGGATCATGTTCGCCTCAAAACGCGACTTCAACTGGCTGAGTAGTTCGTCATGCTGATCTACTGACAATGCTTTCGTTGATTTTGCGGCTTTCATAAAGGTTCCTTTTCAGGCTGTAGTATGACTACGATTCCGAAACTGGCCCGAGTGTATGGTTAAGAAGTGAGCGAACAAGGGATCGAACTTCTTGTGGTAGCTGAAAGAGCGGACGATCGGATTTGGTCTTGATCGCTTCTGTTGCTGCGGCAAGACACTGCAACGCAATTTCCAGTTCGTCAATACCAGCACCATGTTTTTGCAAAACAGCATTCCATTCATCCAGTTGTCCAGGACTGAAGGCTGCTTCATCCAGACGTTTAATCAATTGTGTCAGCCCGCGAGCCAATTTATCGGCAACGCCAAATTCCACATACAACGGCATCAAAGTGCTGAAATACCGATCCCAGTCACGGCTTCCCCGCCGCAGCACCATCCAGAACAGATCGTCCGGAGTTCCGCCGTAGCTGTCGATCTTTCGATCATTCTGCTCAAATGCACGACGCAATGCTGCTGACACCTCGTCAAGCAAGCCAACTTCCACAAGAGGCTCCGGCAATGCGAACATTGCTGTGCAAAGACTTTCCGAGCCTTGCGGTGCCATACTTACAGCGGCTTGTAGCGATTCCAGTGCTGCCGGCATCTGCTCAGACCGCCATTGTGCCACACCGCGATTGAGCCACGCATCGGCTTTTGGGCCTACCGGCGCGTCTGGCATTTCAATCACGGACGTGTAGTCCGCAAACTCGTTCTTCGCCTCGCCGAGCTGGCCATACGTCACACCGCGATTGAACAAGGCATTTACTTTCACATCGACTGGCGCGTCTT
>JANOZG010000131.1:0-2753 GCA_031429275.1 Planctomycetota bacterium | reverse complement strand
CCGGCGGCACGATTTCGCTGCAGTCAGAAAGCCATCCGATCGATTTCCGCAGTGTTGAAATCATGGTGCTGGAAGAGTAGTAAGTTTTTCTGATCTGATTTTTGTACGCCGGACCAGGCGGAGCGCCGTTCCGGCTGATGTCTGCTAACTGTCGGAACGGCGCTCCGCTTGGTCCGGCCTACTCTGGAATTCATCCGGTGCCTAACTGCGACAACAAAGTTTAAGACAGCCATGATTGAGTGGATCAGGAGATTCGTTGACCCGACTGAAGTAACTCCGGGAATGGCATTGGATGAGGATCTGATGTTGGAGCTTCGTTCGTCGCTGAAAGAAATAGAGACGCTCTATCGCGCCGGTGCGATGTTGTGCGGTCATGTGTGTCCGGAAGAATTGTCCGATGGGCCGGAGTATTTCGTTGACCTGATGATGGATCTTCAGCGTGGATTGTTAGTAAAAGTCTTTGTAGAAATCGCTGCAAGTGACCGTCGCTGGAATCAGGCCGAACGTGAAGCCGCGCTGATTGTTCTTCAACATGTCTGGGGCGACGGTGTTTGTTCTCGCGACTTGCAGGAAGTTTTGCAGTGCGCAAGGGATCTGGCTGAGTCACTGACCTGGGATAAACTGCTGGATGTCTTTATTCGAATCCCGGCGCTGTCGGATCAAATTGCTGAACTCGATTCGCTGGTCATTCGAATTGGAAATATCATTGCCAAGGCCGACGACCGCATTGTTCCTGCCGAAGCCGCTGCGTTGACTCGGATCGTGGATTCGATGGAGAGTGTTTTCTCACGGCGCAAAAGACGATCAGAAAACAATAGTAGAGCACCTAAGACGTCTGCAGTTGCAGACAAGCCAGCTGTCGCGAGTGCTGCCAAATCAGTTAGGCAGCGAAAGTCAGTGAATGAGCGTTCTTCAGAACCAGCGAAGGCCACCGCCAAATCCACTCGAAATACTGCGAATCGGACGCAATCAGCGGCCGTTTCTGTCACTAAAACAACTCATCAACGACAGACTGCACTCGCCGCAGCACTCAGCGAACTGGATGAGCTTGTTGGGCTGGAGACCATCAAGTCCGAGATTCGAGGGCTGATCAATTTTCTGAAGGTGCAGGGAGAGCGAAGTCAATTGGGGTTGCCTAAAACAACCGTGAGTTTGCACACAGTTTTTGTCGGCAACCCTGGCACCGGAAAAACAACAGTTGCCCGAATTCTCGGCAGGGCGTTCGGTGTCCTGGGTATTGTCTCTGGAGGTCATACGGTCGAAACTGACCGATCTGGTCTGGTTGCTCAATTCGCAGGGCAAACGGGCCCGAGGGTCAATGAACGGATTGATGAGGCACTTGATGGTGTCTTGTTCATTGACGAAGCATACAGTCTGGTTGCTGAACGAGGTGACGATGCCTTCGGTCATGAAGCTGTGCAGGTATTGATGAAACGAATGGAGGACGATCGCGAAAGACTGGTCGTCATTATTGCCGGATATCCGGAACCCATGTCTAAAATGCTGGGATCCAATCCCGGTCTGTCTTCACGTTTTCAGCGGACTTTGGTCTTTCCCGATTATACGGCTGATGAACTGGTGTTGGTTTTCGAGAGGATGTGCCTGAAGAATCACTACACGATGAGCGACGATGCCAGGACTAAGCTGAAGGGCATCCTTATAGAAACTGTCGCCAATCGCGATGAACATTTTGGAAACTCCCGTCTCGTTCGCAACATGTTTGAAGCTGCGATTCGGCGGCTGGCAAATCGCATCGTAAACATCGCTCCCTTGACGCATGAGATTCTGACGGCGTTGCATGCAGAGGATTTAGTTTCGTCCCCTGATTCTTCGTGAGGCCCACAATCAGGGGATTGACATCCACTCCTTGCCCACGCCAGACCTCAATGTCGACTGCTCGCAGAATCAATCCGCCACAAGATCATTCCACGACAAGCCGAAACGCGCAAGAAATTTGCTGAGTCGATCGGCGTCGTTGGTGGAATTCTTTGACAGACGCGAAACAGAAAACAATCGGCGACCGGCGTCCCAAAGTGTCCTCGATTCGCGGCAGATCCTGATCACAGCCGCCAATTGAATTCAATCGAAAAGATCAATGGCTGCCAGTTGGTCGGGCGTCAGGATTGATTCGAGGTCCAGTTGCTGTTCATTCCGGGATCGTGAATTAGATTCTAACCGCTGACGCTCGTCTTCAACGTCAGTCACACCGATACGGCCGGATTGTGCCATCGTCGTCATGCGAATCACTGCGGCGTTCAAGTCGCGGAAGTTCCCTGCCCAGCGAGCGTCGGCGGACAGTGCCCACTTCAAAAACGCCGAGCGAGCTTCTTTGCTCATGCTGACCCGATGTCGGGTAGCGTCGCTGATGCGTTGCAACTCGAAGTCAAGATTCGGTTCAATGTGTTCCCGGATATTTCCGGATCAATGCAGTCACCTGTGACGGGGCATCGAGCGGGTTCGACGACAGCGACGAAGTGCATCGACGTAGCGGCTCTGGTTTCAGCGGCCGTGATGCGAAGCAATCCGGACACGGTAGTTGTGCCGTTCAGTGATCGAGTGACTCCTTGCAAGTTGAATCCACGCGACACGGTGATGACAAACGCTGAAAAGCTGATGAAGTTACCATCGGGCGGAACCAACTGCAGCCTGCCGCTCAAGCACCTGAACGACACAAAGGCGAAGGGAGATTTGATCATCTATGTTTCGGACAACGAATCGTGGATCGATTCAACTCGCCATACTTACTACGCGGG
>JANOZG010000130.1:0-9539 GCA_031429275.1 Planctomycetota bacterium | reverse complement strand
GGCAACGCCGTTAAGGATTTTTAGGAGGAAAAAGACTGGGGTAGCGGAAAAAGGGGGAATATGAAAAAAGCCAGACTCCCGCATGTGGCGTGCGGACTGAGAAGGATTCAGCCTTGGAAGGAGTCTGGCTTAGATGTCACGGAAGAACAAAGCGACGTTGTCGCCGAACGCGGAAAAGAAATCGAAGAAATTCACTCATGGTGATTTACTCAGGAGAGCGCTGACATGGGTCTTCAACGACGACATGTTCGCGGACGTGCGTCTGCATGGCAATATCAAATGGACACCGAAACAGCTTGTGATTCTGGCCGTCCTGTGGGTGTGGTCTGGCAAAAGCACGCTCACTCGGGCCTTTGACCATGCGCGGCGTTTGTCGCGAGTCATGTTTGGCAGGGTCGCCGTCACGACTTATCAGGGACTCACGGGAGCGTTAAAGACATGGTCGTGCAAACTGCTGCCATGCACACAAACGCGGCTTCAGGAACTTATGGAAGAAGTCGGCAAAGAGCACTGGCAGGTCGGGTTATGGGTGGCACTGGCGATCGATGGATCTCGGGTCAGCACGCCGCGCACTCAGAGCAACGAGAAAGCCTTCGCCGCGAAAAACTACGGCAAAGGCAAGCAGGCGAAATCGCGACAGAAGTGGAAGAACAAAAAGAAGCGAAGCAAGAAACTGTCAGCTCCGGTGAAGCCACAGATGTGGATCACTTTGATCTGGCACATGGGGCTGCGGATGCCATGGACATGGAAAACCGGAGCATCCACGTCGAGCGAAAGGCAACATCTGATGGACATGCTGAAAACAGAAAATCTCCCGGAAAACACGCTGTTTTGTGCTGATGCGGGTTTTGTGGGATACGAATTCTGGAACGCTATTCTGAACGACGGCCACCATTTTCTGGTTCGCGTCGGAGCAAACGTGCGTCTGTTGAAGAACCTTGGCTTCTCTCGTGAACGCGATGGGATTGTCTGCGTCTGGCCGGACGCAGCCATGCGCAGACATCAACCGCCTCTTGTTCTGCGATTGATTCAAATCAAGAACGAACGCGGTACAATGAGTCTGGTGACGAGCGTGTTAAGTCCCCGGAAACTTTCGAATGCTCAGATTGGAAAACTGTATGCGATGCGTTGGGGAATCGAACTTCAGTTCCGCTCGTTCAAGCAAACATTCGGTCGCAGTACGCTGCACAGTCGTACGGCGGAATGCTGCGATGTGGAACTGGACTGGTCACTGGTGGGATTGTGGATCGTTCAATTGTTCGCGGTGAAGGAACAAATCAGAATCGATCGACCTCCGGAACATTCGAGCGTCTCGCTGAGTCTGGCGATCATCCAGGACACGATGGACATGTGCCACGAAACAGCACTGAATGGCAGTGTTCTGAGTCGCCAGTTGAGCGAAGCGGTCCAGGATATTTACGTTCGCACAAGCAGCAAGACGGCTCGCTACAAACCCAACAAAAAAGACAAACCATCGGCCCAGAACCCTATCGTCATCAAAGCAAACGCCAAACAAAAGCAAGCTGTCAGACAACTCAATTCATCTCCCTACATTTTTCCTTAACGGCGTTGCCCTCCGGGGCTGAATCGCGCAACTTGTCATTGCGTCCGAGGGTATGGCAGAACGGTCGCCTCCGGCTTGTCGTTAAACGAAGAAACTTCTGCACCACTGTTTACTTCTGCACCAGTGCTTACCAATTCACTTTCTGGCGTTGTCGGCAGCGACTCCAATTGGCAAAAACTCCAACACAGCAAGAATCGCGCGGTGATCTGATGCGATGGCCTCGTCGAGTACTTTCACTTCGACGACCTTCCAGCGCTCACGCGGTTGAAACATGATAAAGTCGATTTGGCGGTTCGGTGATGTCACTGGTATGGTTGCAAGTTCCTCAGCGTTGGCACGTACCCACATCGAATCGAGTTCATTCAGGGTCTCACTTCCGATCACATCGTTCAGGTCGCCAACCAGCAGTGCGGGTTGAACTGCTGGTTTCGGGATCAACCGATTGATCATCTTTGCCGACTCGATACGTTCCTTGCTGTCACGGCGATGGTCGAAATGCGTGGCAAGCAGCATCAGGCGCTCACCTTGTTTGGGCATCTCAATCTCTGCGGCAATCACTCCGCGTTGTTCGCCATTGTCGATGCAGGGCAGAAGGTGATTTTTGTGGCTCGAGATCGGAAACCGTGACAAAACAGCATTGCCGTAATGGCCACCTTGCAGAGGAATGTTGCCGCCGAACGCGACTTGCATGTTTGTGAGTCGAGCCAATTCTGCGGGCTGATCAATACTGCTACTGCGAGTTGCCAACTGATCAACCTCCTGCAACGCAATGATGTCGGGCTTCACAGAAAGGATAACGTTTGCAATTCGCTCGAGATTCAGTTGATTGTCAACGCCTTCCGCATGATGGATGTTGTAGCTAATCACTCTTAATCGCGTGGGTTCGTCGGACTCAGCTCTTGATAAGCCATAGACCAAACTCAACGTCGTCATTGCTGCTCGCAGCCACATGTATTGAATTGATTGAAATCGTCTCATTAAAATCTCGCACATTCCAAATTTGCTCCTTCACCCGTTGGGACCGGAGGATTGTAGCGGATTCCTGTTGCCATAGAGCAAAGTCGGAAAGTCGTTTTCATGCGGGGTCTACGTGAGGCTTTAGGATGCGATCAAACTGTTGCGGCTGAAAGGAATTGGCATTTGGCGAGAAACTCAGCAAACAAGGCAGATTGTGGGGATGATTTTCTGTGCAGTGGCAGGGGACCTCTGTTACGATCCTCCCGGAGCCAGGCGATGGCCGTTACGAGGTTTTTCGAAGGGATCGATTACGGTTCGGGTGTTATCCTAAGAATTCGTGTATCCACTTTCATTGAAGGATCGGGACTTTGCCCTGCGCGCCGTGTCTGTGCTGAGGGTTTTAAGGTCGTCAATAGAATTTGATTTACGAATTCGTGGCTGAGTCCATCCGGTCGTGTCTGAGCTACCACATGCCAATCAAAGTCGCGCTGCATCATAAGACGGTCTATCAATACGATCGACTTGTTACTCTGGGCTCCCAAGTTGTTCGATTGAGGCCAGCACCGCATTCGCGGACGCCGATCGATGCCTATTCGCTGACCATCGAGCCCAAAAATCACTTCATTAACTGGCAACAGGATCCGCACGGAAACTACCTCGCGCGTTTAATCTTCCACGAGAAGACCGATGTGTTCTCAGTGTCTGTCGATGTTGTTGCCGACATGACTGTGATCAATCCGTTCGACTTTTTTCTCGAAGAAGATGCGACCCAGTTTCCGTTTCAATACGCCGAAGAGTTGGCAGTAGATCTGAAGCCGTTTCTGGCACCATTCTGCAAGACAGATGAATTCAATGCGTACCGCAAAACAGTTGACGCTTCGCCAAGGCGGACGATCGATTTCCTGATCGCGTTGAATCAAAAACTGCAGAATGACATCAGTTATCTGATTCGCATGGAACCCGGCGTTCAGACTCCGGAAGAGTCACTGGAAAAACGATCGGGATCGTGTCGTGATTCGGCATGGCTGCTCGTGCATTTGCTGCGCAGCTTTGGTCTGGCGGCGCGGTTCGTTTCGGGATACCTGATTCAGCTCACAGCAGATTTAAAGCCGCTCGAAGGACCGGAAGGTCCAACGAATGACTTTACTGATCTGCACGCATGGACTGAAGTTTTCCTTCCCGGTGCTGGCTGGGTCGGTCTTGATCCGACGTCCGGATTGCTGACCGGCGAAGGGCATATTCCGCTCGCCGCTACGCCGACTCCACAGACGGCTGCACCAATTTCGGGCGGAGTGGAAAAATCGGAAGTTGAGTTCAAAGTTGAGATGACTGTTACGCGAATCCACGAAGATCTGCGCGTCACGAAGCCGTATACGGAAGAGACCTGGGCAAAGATTGATGCTGTCGGAGCGGAGGTTGATCGTCGTCTGAAAGCAGAAGACGTGCGATTGACGATGGGTGGCGAACCGACATTTGTTTCTATCGATGACATGGAAAGCGAACAATGGAACACGGCGGCCGTTGGTCCGCATAAGCAGCATCTGTCGGATGAATTGATCCGTCGGCTGCGTGGCAAATTCGCAAAAGGCGGATTGCTGCATTATGGTCAGGGGAAATGGTATCCCGGCGAATCTTTGCCGCGATGGGCGTACAGTTGCTTCTGGCGTCGAGACGGTCAGCCAGTCTGGAAGAATCCGGCACTGTTGGCTGATCTTGGTCTGACTGCTGGAAAAGCGGACGCATCAAAGCCCGTGGCTGATGAGAAAATGGCGGCGGCTTTCATGTGTGAACTGGTCGATCGACTGCATGTAGAAGATCGCTGGATTCGCCCAGCGTATGAAGACATGTTCCACATGCTGGAGATCGAAAACAAAATGCCGGTCGATGTTGATCCTCGCACATTCGACCCGGATTCTGATGAAGATCGCCGCCGCCTCAGCCGCGCGCTGGAGCGAGGTGTCAGCCGCCCGGTTGGTTTCGTGCTGCCGTTGACTCGAGCATGGTGGCAGGCGAACGCAAAATGGACGAGCGGATTCTGGCCGTTTCGATCTCACAAGTTGTTCCTGATCCCAGGCGATTCGCCTATGGGACTGCGTTTGCCGTTGGAGTCGCTACCCATCACGGGCAGCAGTGATCTTCAAGTTCATACTCGCGATCCATTCGCCGAACGCGTACCGTTGCCCGGCTACGCTGAAATTCGCAAGACCGCTCAGGAACGCCTTGCCGCTGAAAAACACGAAGCAGAAGCTCCCAGGCAAAAGCAGGTGCTGCAGCGACTGGGGTTGATCGACGATCCGGAGGAATTCAGCGACGACTACACGAACGAGCTGCAAGCCACGGGACACGTCGTTCGCACAGCGTTGTGCATCGAACCTCGCGACGGGCAGATTCGCGTATTCATGCCGCCCGTCGGGACGCTGGAAGATTACCTCGAATTGGTTGCCATGATTGAAGAAACTGCTGAGTCGCTTCAGACGCCGGTGATCATAGAGGGCTATCTTCCGCCATTCGATCCTCGGCTTGAGATGCTGAAGGTAACTCCCGATCCGGGCGTCATCGAAGTCAACGTGCATCCGGCGCACGATTGGGAGCAATTGAAAGACATCACATCATCTGTTTACGAAGAAGCGCGTCAATGTCGCCTGGGCACTGAAAAATTCCAGATGGATGGCCGTCACACGGGAACCGGTGGTGGAAATCATCTGGTACTTGGCGCGGCGACACCTGGCGACAGTCCGTTTTTGCGACGTCCGGATTTGCTGCGTAGCTTCATTGGATTCTGGAATAATCATCCTTCGTTGTCCTATTTGTTTTCCGGGCTGTTCATCGGACCAACCAGTCAGGCGCCTCGCGTTGATGAAGGTCGTGATGATGCGATGTACGAAATGGAGATTGCATTTCAGCAGGTTCCTGAACCGAACGCTGGCTGGGTGCCAAACTGGATGGTTGATCGGCTGTTTCGCAATCTCATGGTCGACCTGACAGGCAACACGCATCGCGCAGAAATCTGCATCGATAAGTTGTACTCACCGGATCACGCCGCCGGTCGGCTTGGCCTTGTGGAGCTGCGTGGTTTCGAAATGCCGCCGCACACGCGGATGAGTTTGACGCAACAGCTGTTGGTAAGGTCTCTGGTGGCCATGTTCTGGCGTAAGCCATACAACGTGCCATTGATTCACTGGCGAACAATCATTCACGATCGTTTCATGCTGCCGCATTATCTGTGGCAGGATCTGACAAGCGTTGTGGAATCCCTGCGTGCCGATGGCATCGACTTTGATGTGAATTGGTTTGGCGCTCATCTGGAGTTCCGCTGTCCGCTCATCGGCACGTTTGAATATGACGGCGTGCATGTCGAATTGCGTCAGGCCTTGGAACCATGGTACGTGCTGGGCGAAGAACCTGGTGGCGGTGGCATGACTCGGTTTGTGGATTCGTCAGTCGAACGTCTGCAAGTCAAAGTGACGAATATGTTTTCTCCCGTGATGTGTATCGCCGTGAACGGAGTGCGAGTTCCGTTGCAGGCGACGGATACGCCGGGGGAATATGTCGGCGGTGTGCGTTATCGTGCCTGGCAGCCGCCAAGTTGCCTGCATCCGAACATCGGTATTCATACTCCATTGGTGTTTGATCTGGTCGATACGGCGAACGGTCGATCTTTGGGCGGTTGTCGCTATCATGTGGACCATCCAGGCGGTCTGAACCCGGATGGTTATCCGGTGAACGCTCTGGCGGCAGAAAGTCGTCGCTCGGGTCGCTTTTTCCGGATGGGCCATACGGGTGGGTTGATGCAGCCGAAAACGCCGCGAATTTCACCTGATTTTCCGTGCACGCTTGATCTGCGTCGCGGAACACACTGAACCTTCGGAACCTCACGGAATGTCCACAGGATTGTCATCGAGTTCAAAGACGGACCGAGTTTTTAGTTGCCCGCTGTTTGTCTATGACGAAGTCTATGGCAATGATGGCATGCCTCGAGCACATTGGGCAAGGTTCCTGGCCGCGCTGCGCAGTGTTCCGGCCGCTGAGTTTGCAAGTCGCAATGAACAAGCGGAGCGAATGCTTCGTGAAAATGGCGTGAGTTATCACACAGCCAGCTCCCGTGGCGATGACGCGCGAGCAGATTCCGCCCGGCCGTGGCGAATGGATCTGCTGCCGATGCTGATCACGGCGGCCGACTGGGCTGCCGTTGCCGAAGGCTTGACGCAGCGGGCGAAACTCCTGAATCTTGTGATCGCTGATGTTTATGGTTCACGAACTTTGATCGATGACGGAACTTTGCCACCGGAGATTCTCTACGCCAATCCTGAGTTTCTGAGACCATTCTGTGATATCGGACGCCTGGATCAGGTTCCGATGCTGATGTACGGAGCAGAACTTGCGCGGACTGCTGAAGGCCAGTGGTGGGTGATGGCCGACCGTTCTGAAGCTCCCGCCGGCCCCGGCTTTGCGCTCGAGAATCGGATCGTCACATCGCGTTCTATGCCTCCGGCATTCAAACAGGTTCATGTCGAACGATTGGCTCCGTTTTTTGCTCGACTGCAGAATTCAGTTCGCCGCCGCTCGCCGCGTCAAAGTGATAATCTTCGTATCGTGCTCCTGTCGAGCGGTCCGGGGCATCCGTATTATTTTGAAGACGTGTATCTGGCACGATATCTCGGCTACACCATGGTCGAAGGTGGCGACCTTGCCGTGCGAAACGACATTGTTTATCTGAAAACACTGTCGGGACTGGTGCCGGTGGATATCGTACTGACGCGTGGCGCGGAATCGGGGCTGGATCCCCTGGAACTTGGCGGCTATTCCACCCATGGAGTGCCAGGCCTTTTGAACGCGATGCGATCCGGCAATGTGACAGTGACGAACACTCCCGGTTGCGGAATCGTGGGCGCGCCGGTGTTCATGGCTGTTCTGCCGCGATTGTGCCAGCGATTGATGGGCGAATCTTTAAAAATGCCATCCATCTCAACATGGTGGTGTGGCGAGCCGGCGAGTCTGGATTATGTCATCAGCTGCCTCGATCAATTGGTGGTGAAGCCTGCATTTCAGAAAAGCGGCGGCGAAGAGATCATCGTCAGCGACCTGAAGGAAGAAAATCGCGAGAAACTTATTGCTCGCCTGAAAGCATCTCCTTTTGACTGGGTTGCTCAGGAGAAAGTCACGCGCTCCGCCTTGCCAGTCTGGTCACCATCGGGAATTCAATGCGGTCATGCGGCTGTGCGAGCTTTCCTTGTCGAAGATGACAGCAACTGGCACATGATGCCAGGCGGTTTGATTCGAGTTGCTCCTGACACCAGCCCGATGCAGTTATCGATCGCGGCCGGCGAAGGCAGCAAGGATCTTTGGGTGCTTGCGGATGGCAAAGTTGAACCCGTGACTTTGCTGAATCCAATCGATCAGCCGATCGAACTTCGTCGCACGTCGGCCCTGTTTCCAAGTCGTGTGGCGGACAATCTCTTTTGGCTCGGCAGATCGCTTGATTCCTGCGACTTTCTGGCACGATTGATTCGTGCTCTGGCTGAACGGCTGGCTGATGCAGACAACTTTGATGTGACTGAAGTTCGTTTTCTGGCGAGAGCGTTAAGCGAATTCGGACAACTGGAACCGGGATTTGTGGTTGAAGGTATGGAGTCTCAACTACCATCGCTCGCCGATGCCCTGCCGACAGCTGTGTATGATGAAACCGAACATGGCGGATTAGCGCGTGTCGTCGACGAAATGACACGGCTGGCGTCTTTAGTGCGTGACTGGATTAGTCCGGATACGTGGTTCCGCATCAATGCAACGGCAGAGAAATTCAAAGTCTCATCACGGCAGGAATGGCGAGACATCACCAACGTCGCTAGTTCCGCAAAATCCATCGTCGGCGATATTGCTTCTGTCAGCGGGCTGATTTTCGATGGCATGAATCGCGGTCCATCATGGCGGTTTATGGAACTTGGACGCTGCATTGAAAGGACCATTGCAACGTCCAAACTGCTGCTGTCGGCAGAATGGAAACGCGGAACTGCGTCACCAGAACTACTGAAGACCCTGGTGGAAGTGCTGGATGTTCGCATGACATATCGTTTTCGATATCGCGAAAACCTCCATCGCAATGCCGTCCTGGACCTGACGATCACCGACGAAACGAATCCTCGATCTCTGGCGTTTCAGATTGATCGTTTGGTTTCTCATATCGACCGCTTACCGGGCTATGAGTCGCGGCCATTGCGCTCAGAAGAAATGCGAATCGTGATGCAGGCCGCTCATGCTGTGCGGATGTTGACAACGGAAGATCTTGCTGCGTCAAATCCAAAGGTCGTGATTTCAGCTCTGAAAACGGTTGAGACAGCCATGTTGCGATTGTCAGAAGTGCTGACGCGCAAGTACCTTGTCCATTCTGGCTCACCGAGACAGTATACCGAATTTGGCGGAGCTGCCCCATGAAGTACCGCATCACGCACAAGACCAATTACGACGGCCATGAAGCCGTGTCCATAGGTCACAATCAGGCGTGGCTGGAGTTGCGAACCGTCAATTGGCAGCAGGTAGATTCCTTTGTACTGTCAATCGATCCGGAACCTTCCATTTGCACCAGGAGGATGGATTCGTTTCGCAATCCTGTGCATTTATTTTCGTTCAATGAGGGTTATCAGCAGCTAACCGTAACCGCAACATCCGTGGTTACAGTCACTGAAAAGCCAGTCGACGACGTTCAATTGAGTTTGCCTTGGGAACAAGTGGCGGCCAGCGTCAGAAATCACGTTACGGCAGAAGATCGCGATGCGGCCGAATTCGAATTTGCGTCGCCTCGTATTTTCTGGTCAGCCGACAAACGCAAATATGCATTGGAATCGTTTGTGCCCGGCCGCAGCATCCGAGATGCACTTCTCGATCTGACGCATAGAATTCACTCCGAATTCGTGTACGACAGCCGCGCAACGACGGTGAATACGCCGGTCGATGAAGTATTTCGACTTCGACGCGGCGTTTGCCAGGACTTCGCACATCTGCAAATCGCCTTGCTGCGTTCTCT
>JANOZG010000129.1:0-6988 GCA_031429275.1 Planctomycetota bacterium | reverse complement strand
ATTCAACTCATCAGGACAGCCCGAACAGGCCCGCCAACAGTCCGTAAATCAACAACGTGGACGAAAGTTGAACTTTGAAGGCAGTTGATGCTGAAGAATGGTGGGTGGTTTGGTGAAAATCGGGTATTCAGGTGCGGCTGCGATTGAGTTGAACCCAATTGCGTCAGCTTTGGCACCAAAACAAAACTAAAACAAGGTGTGTGCAGGGACAACGAAACGCACTTATCCTCAGATTTCATTAGCCGGAACAGCGCTCCGCTTGGTCCGGCCTACCGACAATAAACGTCGATTTATACAGAAACACAAAATGACAACATCAATCTTTGATCTTACTGGCGAATCGGCTGTGGTTCTGGGCGGCACGGGGGTACTCGGCGGCGGCATGGCATCTGCGCTGGCGGCAGCCGGAGCGAAAGTGGCAGTTGTGGGACGCAACGAAGATCGCGGAATGGATCGCGTCAGAAAGATTGAATCGGCTGGCGGGACGGCAGTTTTTCAAACGGCAGATGCTCTCGACGCTGAATCGTTGACTGCGGCACGGGATGCGATCATCAGCAAACTGGGACAGATTACAATTCTGATCGCAGCGGCTGGCGGCAATCGACCAGACGCGACTTTGCCGCCCGGCAGCGATTTCTGCAAACTGTCCCGCGACGGCTGGAACGGAGTCTTCGACTTGAATCTGGTCGGCGGCGCGCTGCTGCCGGCTCAGGTATTTGGCGAAACAATGCTGGCACAGAAGAAGGGCAGCATCATTAACATTGCGTCGATGGCAGGCATGATTCCTTTGTCACGAGTTGTTGCATATTCCGCTGCCAAGGCTGCCGTCATAAACTTTACAAAATTCCTTGCCCGGGAATGGGCGACGCAAGGTGTGCGAGTCAACGCGATCAGTCCTGGGTTCTTTCCAGCCGACCAAAATCGCGCATTGTTGTTCAAAGAAGATGGTTCATATACAGAACGTGGTGGTCAGATCATCGGACACACTCCGATGTCGCGTTTTGGCGACGCACAGGAACTGGACGGCGCCGTTGTCTGGCTGGCATCGCAAAAAGCTTCTTCGTTTGTAACGGGGCAGAATATCGTGGTCGATGGTGGGTTTTCATCGACGACGATCTGAAGCCAGAATTTCAAATTTCAAATTTCAAATTTCAAATCGAAAATCGAAAATCGAAAATCGAAACCTGTGGTCGACGGAACGACGGAATTCATTCGGACCTTTTCGTCAGGTAACAGTCATGGCAACAGTCACATTGCTTAAGAAACTTTTGCATTCAATTCCGCTTGGTCGAAAGGCTGATCCCGATCTGAAGGCGGCCGTTGCGGCGGATGATCTCTCTGCATTTCAAGACGCATTTCTGGCTGTCATTGCCAAGCCAGTTAAGCGACTTCGTAAGCAACTTGGGAAATCATCGTTGCTGGCCGGTTGGTCAATCAATGCGGTTGATTTGAGTGGTCGCGAACGAGAACTTGCAGCGTCATTGGAAGATCTGGCTTCGCACGGAGCAAAGAAAGCGAAAACAAAGGGAAAGGGAAAGGACAAGAAGTCTAAGCCTGCGGATTCAAGTTCAAGATACGACGAAGTGATTGCCAACTGGCTGGTCGAAGTTGGTGCGGCTCCCGGGCCATGGGAATCGATAGCGATTGCCGAGATTCTGCTGAGAGAAGGGAAGACGTTATCGCCCGAAAACTTCACTCAGGCTCTTGCCATTGTGGCTGATGCCGCGTTGCATGAATCTGCCGGAACTCTGTTTGATTCGCCAACGGCGACGGAGGAAGAAAGCTCCATTCGTCAGATGATTCAGCAGGGCGAAACACCGTGGATTTGCAGTCTGCTGTTGAGTCCGCTGGGTGGCACGCAGACACTTGCGAAGTCCGCAACTGAATCATTGCGAAAAGTTCTGCTGGAGTGTGCAGATGCTGACGGTCTGGTGCATGGATCATTGTTGAAGCAACTCACCGATTGGCTGGCTCCATTGACTCGATGTTCCATCTGGGCAGCGGCTTTTCAGGAACCCCTGTGGAAGACCGACAGTGCTGAGCGACTGACATGTGTGACGGAGCGTGCGGCTTTGCTATTGCTGCCCGCACAACATCATCGGGCAGGTGACACCCTTGCCGAACACAGCCCTTCGTTGACTGAAATTCTCGAGCACCTGATTCCACTTTCAGGTTCTACGTATGAAAAACAACTGAACAAGTTGGTCAACGCATGCCGCAAGCCGGCGGGCGAAGTGCCTCGTCCGAAGAAGTTGAAGAAGGCGAAAGAAGAAGACGATGCTGACGAAGCAACCGCGACGCCGACCAATTCATCAAAAACAGAATCAGCTGCGAGTGCGACGAAATCCAGGAAAGAGGCAAACCGCAAGGCAGTTGATGTAAAGTCGAAGCCGCCGGAAGTCTCATGGCAGTCGGATTCAAGCTGCGTCGCGATCATGCGATCCGGAGCAGACTCTGACGCCGATACGTCGACACTGGAATGGCATTCCAGCGATGTTCACATCATGGTTGCTGCGGCGGGAGTTCCAGTCCTGTCCGGAACCTGGAGCTGGTCAGTGCAACTGGATGATGAGGTGCTGCCTGCTCCAACGGCATGGAAATGCAGCTGCTGGTTCCTTGATCCGGAAACCGTCTTTGTGGAACTGGAAGCCGAAACGGATGATGCGACTGCCTTAAAGCAAGTGAGGCAATTGCTTCTGGCACCATACGATTGCTTTGCAGTGATGACAGACAGTGTCACCAGCAAAGATCCGGAACGCAAGGTTCAGTTGATTACTTCCGTGCCGCTCGTTGATGGTGCGACGTGCTCACCATGTGACGTCACACGGGAACTCAGCCTATGTGCCGGACCACGCACGATTCGCAGTTTTCCACTGTGGCTGGAAGACGACCGCATTCAACATTCGCTCGGTAGTTACCGCGAACATGACGGGCAATTGGAAATGGCTGGTGTGGGCTCGGGGGGCGTGACGTTGCCACTTGCGCTGGATTGGCATCCCAAACGAGGCGATGTGCCAGCCGACTGGGCAAAACTCACTGTCACCGAAAACCGTCGCACCGTTGGCGGACACGAAGCTAGTGGATTTCGGATTCGAGTGGGTGATCACCAGGTTCAGATCTATCGCAGTCTTTTGCCTCCAACAATTTCCCGCGCCGTGCTTGGCCTCCATACATGGGACGAGTCCGTCTATGGTCGTGTGCCAGCAAAAGGCGGTTTGCTTCAACCTTTGGTGGAAGTGGAATATCCGGAATAGGTTGGGATGCCAGGTTCGGAACGGGTGTGCAACTGCCTTTGAGTTATGCCAAATCCAGTCCTTCTATTCTGTTTTCAATTGCTGCAGCACTTCGACAATTCGGCTTGCTGAAACGACGTATGATCCCGGCACGTCGTCTTTCATAAATCGAGTTCCCAGCAGAGTGATCCCCGCCAGCTCGCCGTTTTTGAATAGCGGTGTCCCTTCCGGAAGTCGCGTGTCGATTTGGACCAGCCCGCTGAATTCATGGCGGAACTTGTGCGTGGCAAGGGAGAATGATGTTGCCTGATCCAGCGCCGAAATCCGGGCAGCTCTTGGGGTGACTCGAAGATTTGGCTGTCCAGACTGAATGATGGCGGACAATGAATCACCGATCGCCAGATCGACTGGTTCGTTCAGCTGAAACTGAGTCAGCCGTGGTTTGGCTCGATGAAATCGGATGTCGGCTGTCTTGATATCGATGTATTCTGACGCGACGTCTGCCTCACCTGGAAATTCCAGGAAAGCCCGATCGATCGCATGCCCGACTCCCTCAGGGACAATCGTCGCCGGGCCAGTTGTCAGAACCAGCGTCTCGGTCCCATGATCGATCATGAGTCCCGGAACCGCACGTCGTGCTTCGTCCTGAAAGAACACCAAAATCATGCTTGCAATGGCTTTCTCGGCGTCAGATTCTGGCGGAGATGTCTGATCGGTGGCGGCTGCAGATTCAAATATGATACCGTTCGATTCCTTCACGTCTAACTTTGGTGCCGAAGAAGACGAGTTTTTGTCGGTTGCAGAATTTTGCTCAGCACGCCGGTCGCCGAATTCAAGATCCGTACTTTCGGTATGAAGACGGAACTCTGTTTCGTGCCCTGGAATTCCCGGAACAATGATGCTACTACCGACGATGTACCACGTACGACGTCCGTCTGGATTAATTTTTGAACCTTGATCAACGATCCACAGATCGGCGATGTCCTCTGAATTCGATTCATCCGCCAGCCCCAGCCCAATCAGTTTTGTCGCCAGTACGACTGTTTCACCTGGTTCAAGTGAATAAGCACCGGTCGAGGGGGCAAAGAACCGACCCTGCTCGGGACGTCGAGTCTCGACCTGTTCCCCAGAATTGCGACGAACGTGCATTGCCATCGTGAAGTCATCGGCCCAACCAGTATTGTCGAGTCGAATTAATTCATTCGACACATTATTGATCACAAGGTGCAGCCGTTGCATTCCTGGTTTTTCTTCCGGTCCATCAGTCACTGCCAGCGCGACTCGCAATCCGCTTACTGATTCGCCCCATGCGGTCGGAGCGATCTCGAGCTTTCGTGCATTTTTTGGGGATTTCCAAGGGATGTACGAGATTTCTGCACCGCCGGTCGTTGTTGTAACCGCACGTCCGTTGCTGCTCGTGCTATTCGGATCTTGCTGAATATTTGGAGTCACCAAGGCTTCCAATATCGACCCAGTATCGATTTCAAACATTTTTAGATTCTGTCCGTTACGCCGCTGCCATAGGGCATCGGGCAGATCGGCATTCGTCTCGATGTCGGCGAACTTGAATTCGGCAAACGTGTTCTTTGTTGGGAATTGCACATTCAGGTAGTGCGGCAACTGAAATTCGCCGCACGCCTTGTATTCGCCTAAACGAGCGACCAGAAGTGGTTTGCCATCGCCGTCGTAGAGCGTGTGCGACCGAATCACGCTGGAGACTGAATCGACCTTGATAATGTGCCTCAGCAGTCGTCCATCACGACCTTCTTCCATCGCGACAAGCCATGCCTCGTTTGAACCTGATGCGGGTTTCTGGAGTTCATATCGTTCCGGATCGAGTGACTGAACGCCAAGCAGCGTCATCATCCACATCGGTGATGGAATAATCCAACCGTGAGATTCGCCGATCCATGGAGCTTCGACGGATGTGTTCCACGACGTCGTGAATATGCCATCACCCGGTTTGGTACAGAGCCAGCCGGTATCGTTGTTGAGTCCAATATCCATGCTCGCCACGAAGTTGTCGCATGTGACGCGAAGTTGCCCGGGGCTTGCGCACGCGACTGTTCCGTTGAGCCTCTGCGGGAGAATCCCGGGAAGACTCAGTTGAACCGACGCATTGCTGCATTTCCAGTTCTTAAGCCCCGCAGCCCTCAGATTCAGACTGGCAACGAGGTCATCGCGACTGATTAACGGGGAAACTTCACTCGTCGCCGTATCCCAACTGGCATCCGGGGCCAGTAACTCCTCCACTCGCCGATCCACAATCTTCTCGGCAATCTGTTCCCGAGTCTCAATCGCCTGCTGCATGCGTTGCAGGCGGCGGGTGAATTCGGCGAGTTCGGCTCGTTGGATCTCCTGACGCTCGGCGAAGGTCTTTTCCACGAGGGCTCGAAGTTCGGCCCGCAGTTTGGCAGAGTCTGCATGTTCTTTGCCGAGCTTCGCTTCCGTTGCTCGAACCTGCTCCGCGAGCCGCTGCACGGGTTGTTCCAGAGCGTCAAGACGTTCGCGGTATTCGGCGATAGAGATGTTGGCGGTCTCATCAAGCGGCGGCTTTGATTCTTGATTGGAATCCGGCGCTGAAATGGCTTGAGGTTGCGGCAACCGTCTGGACGGCGATTCATCCTGACCGGATGATCCATTGATGCTGACAAAGAATAGCAGCAAGCCCCAGAGCAGTGTCGGCAAGTGTGTCTGTGTCTGATCGTTGTTCACGACAATTCTCCAGTCTGGCATTGTTGAGATCCGTTTTAGGGTATGAAGCTCAATGTTGATGAGTATAGTGTGTCGGCCCTCCGGGCCTGTTGATATCTTTGCTGATCAAATCCGGTGGCTCACGCCACCGGCAGTGGATGTGTCGAGCCTCCGGCCCTGAATCGCATTTGCGTTCGATTTGTGTTCTTGGGGTGATGCATGTTGTTTTGAAGATTGCTTTGTGGTCCACGCCTGACGTTGCGGTTATGCCGCAGTTCTTCGATACTATTTTGCTGGATTCCCTTCTGCGATTCAGGCCCGGAGGGCTGGCACATCCACTGCCGGGGCCGTGAGGCCCCGGATAATGTAAAAGAGATCCGGAAAGGCCCGGAGGGCCGGCACACATTTTGGAGGCTGCAACCATGAGTACCCATCAACAACTGCTGTATCACATTGTCTTCAGCACAAAAAATCGCAAGCCGACTCTGACAGATGGTTTCCGCGAAGAAGTGTTTTCCTACATGGCGGGAACCTGTGAGAGGCTCGAAGGTACGGCCATCAAGATCGGCGGTTTCTATGATCACGTCCATTTGCTTGTTCGCATTCCTGCAAAGCTGGCGCTGGCCGAGTTTGTCGGATCGCTGAAATGCAACACGAGTAAACATATCAATGACACCAGTGGGAGAATTGAAAAGTTTGGATGGCAGGATGGATATGGCGCATTCTCGGTGAGCGTCTCGCAGAAGGAGCGTGTGCTCAAGTACATTGAAAATCAGATGACCCGTCATTTGAATCAGCAATTTGAAGAAGAGTACTTGCATCTGTTACGCAAACATGAGGTTGACTTTGATTTGCGGTATGTGTGGGATTGATGTGTCGGCCCTCCGGGCCTTTTGGGTTTAATCAGTTACAGAGCCGGGGCCTGGGCTGTGCGACAAATAGCAATTTGTTCGATTTCTCAAGAATTTAATGACGCCATTTCTGTTCCGAGGGAAACATCAATCTCCGGACCATCCTGTCTGCCGGGGCTGCATTCAATGACGATGACGTGGACTTAAGCA
>JANOZG010000128.1:0-9754 GCA_031429275.1 Planctomycetota bacterium | reverse complement strand
CACAGACCGCGCTCGTCCAGAAATACGCACCCACCATCGGACTGATGGTTCAGGCGAAAATCTTTGCCATGAGCAACAATTAAAGGGCGATCATTAACGACGCCATCAGTTGATGACCATTCTTGTTTTTCGATGCGTTTCTTTTCGTCAGCCGTGACCACGATTTGATGCTCACGACAGCAGCCACCGCAATTGTGACAACTCCAGTTCTGCAGAATCGGAAGAATAACGCCCGGCCGAGCCATGGTGCTTCAATCCAGAGGAGTTCCCAGTTGCACCACCTGGATATTCTTAGCGACCTCAGCATCCACGAAGTCACTGTGACAATTGCCCTTGCCGTCTTCCGCACCGACAGATTTCTTTGTCTTGCTGGCCAATCGATGAATTTCATCCGGTGACAGCACGCCGCGTTTCTCAAGAATCTCACGTTGTTCGGGCGTGAGAGCCGCGGTGACTTTGGCTTTTTCCCACTCGAATTCTTTCGCTTTGCCGCTGGCGAATTCCTGAATTTCTTTACTGATGCGAACGCTGCACCAGTCATGGCCACACATCGCGCAGAAGTCAGTATCAACGTCGAGGTCCTCGTCATGATACGCACGAGCAGTATCAGGGTCGAAGCTCAGATCAAAATGCTTCTGCCAGTTCAGTGCGGCACGGGCTCGTGTAAGTTCATCGTCACGGTCGCGAGTGCCAGGAATTCCCAACGCCACGTCTGCGGCGTGAGCGGCAATCTTATAGGCGACGCAGCCCTGTTTGACGTCGTCCTTCTTGGGCAGTCCAAGATGTTCTTTCGGCGTGACGTAACACAGCATACTGGCTCCATGCCATGCCGCATTTGTCGCCCCGATGCAGCTGGTAATATGGTCGTAACCAGGGAAAATATCAGTGACCAAAGGGCCAAGCACGTAGAACGGAGCGCCGTGACACAGATTTCTCTGCAACTTCATATTGAACTCGATCTGGTCCAGTGGCACATGCCCCGGGCCTTCCACCATAACCTGTACGCCTTTACGCCAGGCCCGTTCAGTGAGTTCGCCCAGTGTCGATAGTTCTGCCAACTGAGCGATGTCAGTGGCATCGGCAAGTCCGCCAGGACGCAAGCCATCCCCAATACTGAAAGTCACGTCGTGACGACGCATCACGTCGCAGATCTCTTCCCAATGAGTGTACATCAGATTTTGTTGATTGTGATGAATCATCCACTTAGCGAGCAGCGAACCGCCTCGGCTGACGATACCGATCAGGCGATCTCGCACATATTGCAGATGATCAAACAACACACCGGCGTGAATTGTAAAATAATCCACGCCCTGCTGAGCCTGATGCTCAAGAGTGTCCAGCACCATTTCAATGGTTAGAACTTCAATACGACGCCCGATGATCATGGAATAAATCGGGACCGTACCGATGGGAACCGAACTGTTGCGAATGAGGGCATCGCGGCAGGCGTCCAGGTCACCGCCGGTGGAAAGATCCATTACCGTGTCGGCACCCCAGCGTTCTGCCCAGCGAAGTTTTTCGACTTCTTCGTCGGTCCCCGATGACACCGGTGACGCGCCCATGTTGGCGTTGACTTTTGTCCGCGAAGCTCGGCCGATGCACATTGGTTCAAGCTGGTAATTCAGATGCTGTTTATTTGCCGGAATGACCATGCGACCCGCGGCAACTTCATCACGGATCTGTTCTGCCGTCAGATGCTGTTCACGTTCGGCAACACGATGCATCTCCGGAGTTGTGATACCCAGACGTGCGAATTCAAGCTGCGTTGACGGTTCGAAATTCACAGGCGTTTGCCACGCCGCAGCTTGTTCGTAGTTACCTTCGAAACCTGATCGCAGAGTCCAATCATTCGGCATAAAGTCCCATGCCGTCTTTTCAGACGCGGGTGGCATGCCGGGCGTATCAGGAGATGCAAATGTCAGCGCGCCTTTTCGACCTGGTGCGATCCTCGGTGCGCGGGCGAAGCTGCCTGGCGTGGTGCCGGCGTGACTGCTGCTCGGGTCCGATGCTTCGATTTTCGGCAAAAATTCGGCGGCGCGTTGTACGTGATTGAGGCTCATCAATTCTTCCCTGCCCTTGGCTTCTGGGCGTTACACACATCAACAAAGTGTGCGGTCTGCACACACGCCGGAATCGTAGTGGCCAGCCAGCAATTTGCAACGAGTTGTTGCGGGAAAGGACAGAAAGGCCAAACCTGCGACGGTTACAGGGAGCTCAGGATGGAATTACCCAATTCCACAGTCTACCCGCGGGCAATCATTTGCAATCGAAGATAAATGGTCAAGTTGCTTTGCCAGCTCAATATCTGGGCAGGGCGAACCGCCCGGCAGAGAGGAAATCAATATCCAGCGAAGACTTGCCGTGATCAATGAGTTCTGCGGCAGCGTTGCCAAGGACGCTGGCGAATTTGAACCCATGCCCGGAAAAGCCTCCTGCCACCACTAACGGCATGTCTGTCAGCCGATCAAACAAAAAGTGTCCATCGGGACTCATAGAATACAAACAAACCGTGGCTCGACACGGACGCGAATCAACGAATGCCAATCGCTGCGCTACAAATCTGCTGACCGAAGCCTCGTCGAGTTGCAGATCATTTCTGTCAACGCAGGACGGATCGACAATCGTCTCACCACCCGTGTGTTCGGCCACTTTGATCGTCTGGCCATCGACGCTCGGTATTCCATAGAATTGACCATCTGGAGTGTCCAGAAAGAAAATCGGCGCGTGTTTTGAATCCGCCCAGACTTTGGATTGAATGGAATGCCAGAACAGCGTCTTACGACGGACGGTGATCAACCTGGCATAATCTGGAAGTAGCTGCCCGGTCCACGCTCCGCAGGTCATGACACCTGCTCCTGCCGAATATGTGGCTCGGTCTGTCTGCACTAAAACTCCGGTTGGCGAACCGGTAATCTTTCGAACGGTTTCGCCACATCGCAATTGAGCGCCGTTTGCCTGAGCAAGTTTCAGATGCTGCTTCACACAGGATTCGACTCGAAGAATTCCCGCCGTAGATTCTACGACGACTTCATTGTCCGCTGGTATCTGAAGCATGGAGAATCGCTGCCTTGCGTTGTCCTGTGAAAGCTCTTCCAACGGCAGTTGATGTAGTTTCGCCGCCAGACGAGCTCCCTTAATATCCTCAGACCCGGGTGGCCCAGACATCAGCAGATCGCGACGCTCAAGGAGTGGTTGACCAGATTCGTTTGACAGTTCTTCCCACAAGTCCCATGCTCGATGCAGCAGCGGTACATAATTGGGATGTTCGAAATACGCTTTCCGAATGATGCGAGTTTCACCATGTGAGCTTCCCAGATCATGAGGAGGATGAAAGCGATCGATGCCAATCACGCGGAAGCCGCGCCGAGACAGGTGGTACATCGCTGCCGATCCAAACCCGCCGCAACCCAGCACGATCACATCGTAGTTGTTTGATGACATGTCTATTTCAAACAATGGCCCGCTTCATTCGTCGAATTGAAGGAGCCCGGTTGTTTCCATAAAAGTTGCTCAATCCGTTGCCGCCTAGCGGCGCCGCTGGACATCCCGGTTGGGCATGTCGGTAAAGAGTGAGGAAATCTTGTGCGAACATCACGAGTCCTGTCTCTCCGTTGCCCCGGGCGGACCCTCGGCCGTGGAAACGTCTTAAAAGCTGTACGATCGCGAAGGGAGGAGAGGCGAAAAAGTGATGCTGTCCCATTAGACAACATTATCCGGCGCGAGTCTGCAGGGAGATTTTGAGACGCCGTTTTCGATCTGAATGGTGGCATGGCCGATGCGGAGTTGCTGTCGTAGATTTTCACTTACCTCCGACAGCCAGTCATCATCGACAATATCGCCTTCAGTGAATGCTGCCATCAGTCCGTCCGCCGTTTTTAGTTCACTTCAGATTTGAACATATGAGACCGCATCTTCCATCAGATTCACGTTTTTGAACAGATTGGGTGCGAATAAAAAGTAGCACACAGAAAAGGTAGCACTCGAGGCTGACATTGCGTATCGTCCGCCTCTGCACGCGCGCGGCGTGCCGTCGTCTCAGGTTAATGTATTTCCATCACAAAACAAAAGCAGCAGCATGTCAAATACGCAACCAGTTCCGGCCCCAATGATTGATTTACCCCCATGGTTTCCAGCCTGGGCCAACGATCTGGCACAGAAATATTTTTCGGGCACGGCCTGCTTTTTCGTGATTCATGGAAATGTTCATGATTTGATTCCTGTCCCCGTCGAAGGCAGCACAGAATTTCTGAACCTCTCTGATTTTCTGGGTCGTCACTTGTTTGCTCAGTGGGACTATGTGCTTGAGCATAATCTCAGTCAGGGACTCCAGGCACTGGCGGGCGGAGATTCTGATCGACATCAGAAAATGATGCAGGGGTTAACGGATCTTTTTGGTCCATATCGCAACTGGTCACGTGACCCAGATGATATTTTACTGACGCTCGATCAGATGATCGAACGTACGCTGATTGAAGATGATCCCAAAAAGCGACGTCGAATGGCCGTTGTGTTTGACTTTGGCCAGTATCTTGTACCAACGGGCGATGCTGCTTCCATCGCTGGCCGAGTCGCTTCACGTGTTGTGCGTTTTCTGGACTGGGCGCGCAATCCATGGATTCGCCGCATCAACATGGCATTCTGTCTGGTGAGCGAAAATCTCTCGGAGTTGAACGAACGTCTTTCCTCCAGCCCATTCGTGGCGACGGTTGAAATTCCGATGCCAAATGAAGCCGCAAGAAAGAGCTTCATCGACGAACGGTTTCGCACGAATCCATCCAAGGCTGCCGCACCTGCCGACATCATGAACCCCGCTCAGCTGACAGCCTCATCTAATGGTCTGAGTTTACTAAGTCTGGATCATTTGATTTCCATGGCGTCGCGGTCCGGCGGCGTGACCGTGAAGCAGTTTCAGGAACTGAAGAAAAACGCGATTGAGCGTCAATGTGGAGGCTATCTCGAATTTGTCGAACCAAAGCATAAACTCGATTTGGTCGTTGGACTTGAAGCGGCCGTGAAGCGTCTCCGGGACGATGCAGCTCTGATCACAAATGGCCATCACGACGCAGCACCCATGGGCTATCTGATCTGCGGTCCGGTTGGAACAGGGAAATCGTTTCTGGCGGAATGCTACGCCGGTTCGATTGGAATCCCCTGCGTCAAGCTGCGCAACTTCAGGTCAAAGTACGTAGGTGAAACCGAAGGCAATCTCCAGCGAGTTCTAACCGTGCTTCGGAGCCTTGGCCCTGTCGTTGTAATTATCGATGAAGCAGACGCATCACTTGGTGACCGCAATCAAGAGGGCGATTCGGGTACCAGCGGGCGAGTCTTTTCCATGATCGCGCAACAGATGGGTGATACTCGCTACCGTGGCCGCATCATCTGGATGCTGCTCACATGCCGCCCGGATTTACTTCCGATTGACTTGAAGCGGCAAGGGCGAGCCGAGGTGCATATCCCACTTTTCTATCCGCACGGCGAAAATGAAATTCGCACGATGTTCGGCGTCATGGGCAAGAAGAACGGAATTAAACTGGATGCCAGCAAATTGACCATGCACGAACGTCACAAGTCCCTGAGCGGTGCGGATATCGAAAGCGTCGTCCTGACAGCAAGGCGTTTCGCTCTGATCGCAGAGCGGAACGAAGTCACTCAGGAAGACATCGTCAAAGCTCTTGGTGAGTTCATTCCGTCCGCGCAAGGCATCGAAAAGGACATGCAGGAAGCCGCAGCAGTGCTCGAATGCACGCAATTGGACTTTCTGACCCCCGAATGGCGAGAGCGGCTGGATGCCAGCGGCGGCCGTGCCAGGCTGCAACAGCAATTCACTCAAATGCGCGCGATGGTGGAGAGTATGTAGCGTCCATTCCGCAGCTATTTGCAGGATTTTTGCAGACTCTGAACAACCAGCCGCTGTCCGTTTGACAACTTCAATCCGCTTGCGTAGCGTGCTGGCTTAAATACCGAAATTTGAGCCGGTAAACGATGCCGTCGTCGAATTTCCCCGCACTTCGTTCTTAAAGCCTGATATCCTTCGGAGAAAATGAAAATGGGACGCCCCGTCACTCTGTTCACAGGTCAATGGGCTGACCTGCCACTGGAAACACTGTGTAAGAAAGCTCGCGATTTCGGCTACGATGGCTTGGAACTTGCCTGCTGGGGCGACCACTTTGAAGTTGACAAAGCCCTGTCCGACGACGCCTATTGTGCACGCAAACGCGAATTGCTCGAAAAACACGATTTGAAGCTGTTCGCAATTTCTAATCATCTTGTCGGTCAGGCCGTTCTCGACAATATCGATGCACGACACAAATCGATCCTGCCAGATTATGTCTGGGGCGACGGCGATCCAGCGGGTGTTAACGCTCGCGCGATTGAAGAAATGAAAAACACAGCTCGTGCGGCTCAGAAGCTGGGCGTTAGCATCGTCAACGGCTTCACAGGTTCCAGCATCTGGCATCTGTTGTATGACTTCCCACCGACGCCAAAGTCGATGTTCGACAAAGGCTATGAATTACTGGCAGAACGCTGGAATCCGATTCTTGACGTGTTCCAGGATTGCGGTGTGAAGTTCGCTCTGGAGGTGCATCCCACAGAAATCGCTTTTGATATTTATTCTGCTGAGCGGGCTCTGCAGGCATTGAATCATCGCGAAGAGTTCGGATTCAACTTCGACCCAAGCCATTTGATCTGGCAGGGCGTTGACCCGGTTGAGTTTATCCGTTACTTCCCGGACCGCATTTATCATGTGCACATGAAAGATGCATCAGTAACATTGAACGGCCGCAGTGGGATTCTGAGCAGCCATTTGTCATTCGGTGATCAGCGTCGCGGCTGGGACTTCCGCAGCGTCGGCCGCGGTGGAGTTCGCTTCGAAGAGATCATCCGTGCGTTGAACGCGGTTAAATATTCAGGCCCATTGTCGGTTGAATGGGAAGACAGCGGTATGGATCGCGAACAAGGTGCTTCCGAGGCCGCTCAGTTCTGCAAGAACGTCGACTTCCAGCCATCCAACCGCGCCTTCGACGCAGCGTTCGGGGACTAACGCCCGCAACCGTCGTTTGGCCATCCGCAACATCATGAATCCTGCTCGATTTGTTCGAGCAGGATTTTTTTTGGGCCGCACTTTTCGCGTCAGCATCAACACGGAAGCCATCGGCGAGCGGGGGACGTCAGTCCACTGATTGGCATTCAGCTATTCAACCATTCGCAGCCATCAGCAGATTTGCAAAGAACGGCTTGCCACGACCAACGCTGCTTGCATTGCAGCGCAGAACATTTTACAAGTAATCAGCCAATTGGAGAAAACACAGCCATGGTCGTCGCTGAATCAACGTCAGCTCCTTCCCGGCGATCAATCCAACGGACGGATTTACTCTACCTCCCGCAACGGACACCCCGCCTGTGCATTCTGTCCGACTCATCATTCGATCAAGGTTGATGCTGGCCCCGGCCGCGGCATGGCTGTTAATGGGACTCTCCTGTGTCCTTGCGGAAGAGGTCGATTTCAATCGCGACATTCGACCGATACTGTCGAATCACTGCTTTCAATGTCACGGGCCGGATGATGATGCTCGCAAGGCAAACCTGCGACTCGATCAGCGCGAATCCGCTGTTGCGGACCACGACGGAAGCATCGCGATAGTGCCTGGCGATACTACGACCAGTGCGATCGTGCAGCGAATCATATCGCCTGATCCCGACCAGATTATGCCTCCGCCAGAATTTCAGAAGGCACTTTCCGCAGCTCAGATTGACAAGCTGACGAAGTGGATCGCATCCGGGGCCAAGTATTCGAAACACTGGTCGTTCGAGCCAATCGTTTCAAAGTCGCCGCCACCAATTCATCCCGATGAATCCGCGCATAACGGCATCGATCATTTCGTGCTGGCAGAGCTGGCCCGGGACAATGTCAAAGCGTCCATGCAGGCGGATCGTTATACACTCATTCGGCGGGTCTGCCTGGACCTGATCGGGCTGCCACCGTCGGTCGCAGAAGTTGATCGGTTCGTCGCTGACACGAGTGACGACGCGTACGAGCAACTTGTCGATCGTGTCTTAGCGAGTCCGCATTTTGGCGAACGCTGGGGACGGCACTGGCTCGACGAAGCACGGTATGCAGATTCGCACGGCTATACCAACGACAACGAAAGATCCATCTGGCCTTATCGTGACTGGGTGATTCAAGCGTTTAACAGCGATCTGCCATTCGATGAATTTACGATCGAACAATTGGCCGGTGATCTGTTGGAGAATCCGACACTGGCTCAGCGTGTCGCCACTGGTTTCCATCGCAATACGCTGATCAATACCGAAGGTGGCACTAAGGCAGATCAGTTTCGCGACGAACAGGTCAAAGATCGCGTCGATACCACTGGCCTTGTCTGGATGGCACTCACCGTCGGTTGTGCCAAGTGCCACACGCACAAATTCGACCCGATCACACAGCACGAATACTATCAACTTTACGCTTTCTTTAATTCGACGACTGACGCTAATTCAGAAACGCCAACTCTGAAAGTGCCATCGCCTGAGCAATCGCGAGTCATCGAAGAACTCACGGCGACGCAACGAGATCTAACTCAGAAGATTGCAGAGGACTCCGGTCGAAACGATCGGCAACAGACATGGCAGCAGGCGATTGTCACCAGCGCGAAAGAGCAGTCGGAACATACCGGCGATCCCGATGCAGGTTGGACTGTTCTCGAACTTTCCGGCAAGTCGGTCAACAGTTCGGTGCTCAAATCGCAGCCAGACCGCTCGCTCCTGGTGAATGGCCCGCAGGGCTTGACGGACGAATATAGCGCGACAGCTTACAGCCCTTTGAAAAGAATCCGGTCGGTTCGCCTGGAAGTGCTGACGCATGAGAGTCTGCCAAAGAATGGTCCCGGACGAGCGGCCAACGGAAATTTTGTGCTGTCAGAAATCTGGTTTCGAACGGGCGACGGGAAGGAACTGCGTTTCAGCGTTGCCGGTGCCGATCACTCACAGCGTGACTACAGCGTGTCGAACGCGATCGATGGCAAGGACGACACTGGCTGGGCTATCAACGGTGCGCCGGATGGCAGCCTCAATCGAAATCGCGCAGCCTGGTTCGTTCTTCCGACGACGCTGGAAAATGCTCCTGAAAACGCGCTGACGTTTCAGATGCAGTTCAAACAGAAAGACTATTCTATCGGGCGGTTTCGTATTAGCGTGTCCGAAGATGAATGGCAGGATCGTCCGGACGCTTCGCTTCTCGCAACGCTGATCGCTCTTCCAGAAAAGGACCGCACCCCGGAGCAGCAACAGAGACTCGACACCGCGTTCCTCAAGCAGGATCCGAGTCTAAGTCCGCTGCAGTCCGCGCTGTCGAAAGCGACTCAGGAACTGGAAGACATCAAACGCTCGGTTCCCACGACGATGGTGCTCGAGGAACTGCAACCGCGTCGCACTACGCACCTGCAGATTCGCGGTGAATTTCTGCGAACCAGTGACGAAGTCAAGGAAGGCGTACCAGCCGTCTTGCCTCAGTTATCCAATCCCGAAGCTGCAAAGACACGCTTGGACTTTGCAAAGTGGCTGATGCATCCACAACATCCTCTGACAGCCCGCGTGCGAGTCAACCAAATCTGGATGCATCTGTTCGGAAAGGGAATCGTCGAAACCGAGAATGACTTTGGCGTTCAGGGATCTCAGCCCACACATCCGGAATTACTCGACTGGCTGGCCAGCGAGTTCCAGAGACTTGGCTGGTCGCAGAAGGAATTGATCAGAC
>JANOZG010000127.1:0-22178 GCA_031429275.1 Planctomycetota bacterium | reverse complement strand
GACCGTTTTAGCATATTCCAGAGCCCCGATCGCGTACGGCGTTCTTCCGCTGGTCGCGATTCCCATCACAACATCGCGATCAGACAGCCGCAACTGCTGAAGCTCGGTAGCAGCCGCTTGTAAATCATCTTCAGCTCCTTCAATTGCGCGAGTCAGCGCGTCGCGGCCACCGGCGATGAGTCCGACCACCATTTCCGGGGGTGTGCTGAATGTTGGCGGACATTCACTGGCGTCCAGCACTCCAAGTCGCCCCGATGTGCCGGCGCCGACGTAGATCAATCGGCCACCCCGTGAAAAACGTTCGGCAACGACATCGATCGCTCGGGCGATTGCCAGTTCTTCGCGAGCCACTGCATTAATCACATGCTGGTCTTCGGCATTCATCAGGCGTACGATGTCCAGCGGCGAAAGGCTGTCAATTGTTGCTGAGGCAGAATTGCGGGTTTCAGTAGCACTGACGGGCGGGAGAGGTGGATTCACAATAGACTTCCGAAAATAGCATTCGCTTTTATGAATGTCGTTGAAACTGATAAACGGTTGGCGCTGTTCTGTTACTGTGCCGACATGGCCATGCGTCAGCAGCGTGGTTATACTGGCCCTTGAGTCAAATGAGAATCAGACGCACATCTGGAGCATAAAATTGAGCAAATCGACCGAAGAACATCATGGTGTTGCACCATTTCTTCATCGACTGCTGGAAGCACAAGTTTCAGAATCAGGCTGGAACGACTTGTCGTCATTGGTGGCCGAAGCGTGGATTCGGCTTGGACGTGCGTCGGCCGCAATGCTGATCAGTCCCAATGCGGCAGAAGAGTTGCAGGTCACTTGCTGTCGCACAGTGGATGGCGATACACCGCAATTCAGCCATATGGTGGTTGCTCAGCCTTTTGCGATTTTGCTCGATCAGGGCGATATCATCGAAGCAATGGCAGAAACGGGGCTCATCGGTGGCCTGCATGTGAAAGTGCTGATCTGGCCGGAACTAGCCGCCGCAGTCATTGTTCAGTTTCCAGAAGATCTTGATCCGAATCAGGAAACACTGCACGAAACGCTGATTGCGACGTCTCGTCAGTTACTCGCACGAGCGAACGATCGAGCGATCCTGCTGCCACATGCGGATTTGCTGGAGGCGATGGCGGAATTTGCAGCGGGCGCCGGTCACGAAATCAACAATCCGCTCGGCAGCATTCTGGGACAAACTCAGATTCTCCTCAAGAGTGAGCAATCGGCCGATCGTCGACAAGCCTTTGAAACGATTGGTGCTCAGGCATGGCGTGTGCGGGACATGATTGGCAATTCGATGCTGTTCGCTCGCCCGCCGCAGCCGCAGAAGCAACGGGTCAATCTGGTCGAAGTCGTTCAGCAGACACTGGAGCCATTTAACAAGTCCGCAGCAGAAGCGGGCATCGAGGTTCACTTTGCGACGACAGCAGATGTCATTGAGGTCATGGTTGATCGAACCCAGATCAGTACACTCATCTCCCAGCTTGTCCGCAACAGCATCGAATCGCTGCGCGGAGCTGATCAGGAAGGCAGCGTTTCAGTGACGCTCCGTGATGATCTGCCAAACATATTCGAATTGTCCGTTGTCGATAATGGCCCGGGCATTATTTCTGACGAAGTTCGGCGACATATGTTCAACCCGTTTTATTCAGGGCGATCGGCTGGGCGAGGCCTTGGGTTTGGACTGTGCCTGGCATGGCAAATCGTGCGAATGCATGAAGGTATCATTCTTCACGAAACCCCGGAAGCAGGCGGAGCGGCATTTCATGTTGCCATCCCGGGGTGAAGGCTTCGGTGATGACAAGTCGCACTTCCGACCTCGTGAAGTATAAAACGTGAAACTAACAACAACCGAAAAGCTCCCGTAAAGGAAAAGCGATGACCAGACTCGTAGTGTTCAGTATTCTGTTGACTCTCATGTCAGCATCATCAACTCACGGTTTCGATGAAGCCAAACCAGGCGATACGAAACCCGCTGCTTCCGATCAGAAGAAGGCCGAACGAAAGACACGCGTGGACTGGGCAGAAATCAAGCTGTCGGGTTCGTATCCAGAACATCAACAGATGCCGGGATTGTTCGGAGATCTGGTTGAGAATCTGGCCACATGCATGGACCGCATGCATCAGGCGGCAAAGGACAAATCGATCAAAGGTGTGGTACTGCATATTGATGGTCTCGAGATCGGCTGGGCTCGGTTGAACGAACTGCAAACGGCCGTTGCGGAAATCAAAGCTTCCGGCAAACCCGTTTGGGCTCGCATGAATGATGGCAGCAACAAAGATTATTTGCTTGCAGCTTCGTGCGACAGAATCTTCATGCCGGAATCAGGCACATTGATGCTGACCGGTCTGCGTGCTGAAGTCATGTTCTATAAGAACCTGTTTGAAATGCTGGACATCAAAGCCGACATGCTGCGCGTGGGAGCATTCAAGTCTGCTGCAGAGCCGTATACGCGGTCAGAAATGAGTCCCGAATTTCGCCAGGAGATGGAGGAAATTCTGGACGACTATTATGTTTCAATGGTCAGTCAGATCTCTGCAGCCCGAAAGTTTCCGGAAGACAAAGTCAAAGCCGTGATCGACGAAGGTCTGATCTCCACCGCCCGTGCTAAAGAATTGGGCATGATCGATGACATTGCCTATCACGATCAGTTGGTCGACTTGATCGCCGCTGGCGACACATCTTTGGATGTGCGTATTCGTGAAGACTATCGTAAGAAAAAAATGAACGCGGAACTGGACTTGTTTTCGCTGATGGAAATTCTCTCTGGCGGAGATTCACAGACTTCCAGCACACGGCCACGCATTGCCGTAGTGCGTCTGGAAGGCATGATTGTTTCTGGCGCCAGCCCTATGAGTTTGTTTTCAGAAGCATCGATAAGTTCCGACAAAATCGTTCCGCTGATTGAAAAGCTCGGCAAAGACGAAAATGTCAAAGCGATCGTTTTGCGCGTGGACAGCCCCGGCGGCAGCGCGCTGGCCAGCGATCTGATCTGGCGGGCTTTGGAAGCAACGAACAAGCCCGTTGTGGCGAGTATGGGCGATACCGCGGCCAGCGGTGGCTATTATATTTCAATGGGCGCTGATGCGATCTTTGCAGAACCTGGCACACTGACGGGTTCCATCGGTGTTCTTGGCGGTAAAATTGCACTCGATGGGTTGATGAAGAAATTTGGCGTCACAACATCTGTGATTCAGCGCGGCAGGAACAGCGGTGTCTTGAGTTCCACGATGGCGTTTTCTGATTCCGAACGCGAATCGATGCAACAGATGCTGAACACTGTCTACACTCAATTCACTCAGAAAGCAGCCACTGGACGACATATGGAATATGCGGCATTGGAAGCATTGGCTCGCGGCCGCGTTTATACAGGTCGTCAGGCAAAGGAAATCGGCCTTGTGGATCAGCTTGGCACACTGGCAGACGCGATCGTTCACACTCGAAAATTGGTGGGGGATGAAGCGGGTAAGCTGGAACTCGAAGATCTGCCAAAAGCACAAAGCCCATTAGAAATGCTGATGGGGCAGACGGCTCCGCCCGGACATCCAGTGGCCGAATTGGCTTCGCTGCTGCCCGAGTCGTTGCGGCCGGCACTGAGAAACCTGTCTGCACTGCGGCAGATTTCGGAAGAACCGGTCATGATGATTCTGCCGTTTGACGTGCGGTTTGATTGAACCAATCGCCGCAGATCCAGTGGCGAAGTATATTGTTCAGATTCGCGGGTCTGTTAGATTTCGGTCTGCAGACCTGCTTGTCGACTCCGTTCGCTCAAGAACAGCGAGTAACGACTAGCACTTTGTCAACTTTTAGAATAGGGGTTGAGTTGTATCTGTACGACGGACTTCCAGTCCGTCGTCGGCAACCGTTATCGACGGACTGGAAGTCCGTCGTACCCCAAAATGATCCTTGACAGGGTACTAGTGGTTCATCGAAATCGAGTTTTGTGAGCATCCGCCGGGCGCTTGCCCGGGATTTTTCTTTGAACCGGACGCTGGCACGTTCCGGCTAATTGAGAACGGCGCTGTTCTACTACCATTCCACGAGCCCGAAATTCCACGAGATTGTCATGCCCATCAAAGTTCGCTGCAAAGCCTGCGAAGCAGTTGCGACCGTTTCCGACCAGGCGGCAGGAAAAGTCGTCAAATGTAAGCAGTGCGGAGAACGAATTCGAGTTCCGATGCCGAAAGGTGATCGCCCGGCCTCGAAAGCGAGCCCGCAACCGGAGGAAGAAAATGTCTTCGGTGATCCGCTGGCAAGTCTTGACCTGCGGAACATGGAAGATACCAAGAAGCGAATTTGTCCGGGGTGTGCCAGACCCGTTGATATGGACGCGAAGGAATGCCCGAAGTGTGGAGTTGAGATTGCCACTGGTGCTTTGAGTGAACGACAACGCATCCGTTATGAACGCAAAGGCCCGCCACCGGAAGAATTCTACGGGATCATCTGGAGCAATGGCTGGAATTTCCTGAAGAAACATTGGGGCTACGGAGTCCGCACGGCCATGATCTGGTCGTTGACGCTGTCGATGTCCCTGACGAGCCTGTTTGCGTTGTCATATTATCGCGTCTCGCGATCAGCCGAATTGCAGGCCAGCGCGGACGCCGACACTGCAAACATCAAGATCACTGGCAATGTATTGACGCTGACGGTTCCTAAGGAAAAGGGGTCAAAAGCCGTTTATGACCGAACCTATTACACAACTCCGGGTGAAGTCATCAAACTTCGGGCGCCGCATATCCAGCCCATGTTTGAGCCTCCTTCGGCTTTCTGGCTTTTTCTGACCGTCGTATTCCAGTTGGGTTTCGGTGGTTGGGCATGGACGCTGGCGATTGCGATTACAAAGCTGACTCTGGCCGGAGAAAAGAAGATCAAACGATTTCCGATGGACTTCTTCGGCAATCTGACGATGGGATTCCGATTCTATGTTTGGCCGGCCGTCTTGCTGATTCCATTCAACTGGATCACGAATATTCTCGGCATCTTCAGTCCGGTCGCGGCGATCATTTTTGGCGGTTGCCTGCTGTTGATTCCCCTGCTGGTGTTGCCTGCGGCTGTGGTCCATATGACACAGAATTATCAGTATCGATCGTGGTTGATCTGGTGGATGGCGAAGGACTTCTTCAAGACCATCGGACCGTCGATGCTCATCTTTGTGATGAACCTGTTTATGGTGCTGATTGTGCCACTGGGTGTCGGCATCACGATGCTTGTTGCCGGCTCCAGAATCATCGCGTGGCTTTTGATCCAGGAAAATGCAGCACTGCAATGGGCCAAGGCAAACATCATGGACATGGGAGAAGGCAACTTTCAGTTCATGTTTTATCAGTTGCCAATGGTGTTCACATTCTTCTTTCTGACGTTTTTCGTCATCTGCGGCCTGATGGCATTTCCTGCGGTCTTTATGATGCGGGTGATCGGTCTGTACGGTCTGTATTTTAAGCCGGACTTGTCGCTCGTTAATGAATTTCCTGACATGGAGACAGCCGGTTTCGGTCCGCGATTCCTGGCGTTTCAGATCGATACGATTCTGATTGTACTGCTATCAGTTGTTGCGGCATTCATTGCGTCGTTGTTTGGCATGCTTTTCAACTTCTATGGCTGGAGTGCCGCTCCCTTGCTGCAAGCGGGAGTTCAATTCATTGCGACGCTGGCTCTGGTGGGATTCTATTTTGCATCAATGGAATCGGGTGCCTCCCGCGCAACATTGGGGCAGGCGAGTATCGGGCTGATGGTTTTGCGCGAAGACAATAAACCGATGACACGAGATCAGGCGTTTGCTCGCTTTGGTTCGGCATTAGTGACGTATTTGACACTGTGCATCGGTTTTGTGATGTGCTTCTTCCGCGCAGACAAAAAGGCCATGCACGATCTTATGAGCAAGACTAAGGTCGTCTGGCGCGGCGAAGAAAACTAACGGTGAGCGGGCTGTGACAGCCGTGAAATTTGAAACTTGTTCCGAGGCAAAGGCGGCGAAACTCGGCAATTTTTGACGACTTTTGCAAATCCCGCAGTTTTTGCGCAGCAAACTCGGGGCGGGTGACACTTTAATGTCAGCCATGACACATTCACCGGACAGCAACGCAAAAGAAGCCGCATTGCCATCGGATCGGGACCTGCTTCGGCGGTTCATCTACGATGGAGATGAGCCTTCGTTTGCCGCCATCGTCGAACGACATGCAACACTCGTAATGTCTGTGTGTCGGCGAGTTGTCGGGCAGTCGCCGGACGTCGATGACGCGTTTCAATCGACGTTTTTTGCACTGTCGCAGCGGCCAGCCAGCATCTACGAGTGTCTGTCGCTGTCTGGTTGGCTGTACAGTGTGGCATGGAGGGCATCGGTTCGGCTAGTGCGACTAAGGAAACGAACAATGACACAACCGCTGCCTGATCAGGTTGCGGCATCGGAACCTGATCCACTGGATGTGATTGCTCAGGCCAATGATCTGGCATCACTTGATGAAGAACTGAATCAACTGCCTCAGAAGTTTCGTGACGTGCTGGTCATGAGCTATTTCGCTCAGCAGACAAATCAGGAAATCGCGGATCAGTTGAATGAAAGCAAGGGAGCGATCGACGGAAGGATTCGTGACGCTCGACGCATGTTGCGAGTCAAATTGGCTCGCCGCGGTGTGGAGGTTGGTGTCCTGACGTTGGCGACAGCGTATGTTCAATCATCGGCGTCGGCAGCATCACCGGCATTAATTCAGAAGGCCATCAGTCTGGGGGCACCCGGCCTGATTGGGCAGGAACTTGCTGTCCTGAACGCAGCGGAAGTGGCACAAATGAAATTTCTCACCTCAACAGGAGTTCCAATCATGAGCAAAATCGGACTGACAATTGCGGCCGGACTGGTGCTGGCGACTGGTCTTTGGGGCATGACAAGACTGGCGGCGTTTCAGGATGGCGTTGTTGGCGGAGGAGCGGCGGCAGTTCTGGACGCAACGGCTGGCGATGCAGCCAAGGGTGATGATTCCCAGGTGGAACTTTCAGGTCGTACGGAAGCGGCGGCAGCAGCAGTTGTTGATCAGGGTGGTGGAGAAATCGATGCGACTGGGGCTTCTGGTTCCGGCATGATCGGCCCGGATGGCAGCGGCAGCGGGATGGCATCAGTCGAGGTGCCAGCTGCGAAATCTCGTCGAAAACTAACGGGAGCCGCTGCGGAGTTTTCCCGTCGCGCAGTACGCGAAGTCGATGAGAGACTCCACGAAATCATCCAGACCAAACCGGTTAAGAGTCTGTCGTTTCCGGGGGAGAATCCTCTTACCGACATTCTTCAGCAATTAGGGGATCATATAACAATAACCTACTGTAATGATGAACAACGCTTCACGATAATACCAGACTTGAGTGCGCTGGACGAAGAATCCGTTGTATTGAATGATGTGATGATCAAGGATATCGAATTGGATGGCATTGCTACATCAAGTGCTCTCGATTTGATATTGCGTCAGACCGATCCACCGCTCACATGGATTGTGAAAGACGAAGTCGTCCTGATCACGACCGTTGCGGCAGCAGAATCAGATGAGTACATGTTCCTCCGCAGCTACGACGTTTCACGTCTTCGCGAGATCTCACAACTGACCGTGACAACGTGGACCGGCATGGGCGGCGGCATGGGCGGCGGCATGGGCGGCGGAATGGGCGGCGGAATGTTCAGCATTCCGTTCGCTCCAAACCAATTCGGTGGCGGTGTGCAAGCGACCCTCAAAAAAACACTTCCGTCAGAGCCTGAGAAATCGAATTCGAATACTCATGAAGCCAAACAACAGCAAGTCGTTACTTGGGAAGCTGGTCTGAGGATCATAGTCCAGGATATGTCTTCGCCGCCGTGTCGGTGGTTTGAAATTGACGGCGAGGGCGGAAGGTTGAATGTCGCGGGCAATCGCCTTCTTGTGCGACAATCCCGCAACGGGCACGAACAAGTTGTCGCTGTCCTCGAACAACTCGAAATGGCTGCTGAGGACGCAGCAGTCGAGGACTCGGCAGCAGAAGCAACAAATTAAACTAACAGCCTGCGATTTTTCAGGCTATGGCTTATGCTCATGTGACTCTGACTCAGGGACCGCAGTGCCTCAGTGATAAACATCGCAGTCGGCACCACAGAAAACGCGGCGCGGGCTTCGCCCGCAACCCACAGCGGATGGCCACGGAAAAAACGCAAAAGCCACAAAAGGTTTCGTTCTTTGGTCCCGGCTACTGACCGCGATTGTTGGGACTGACTTTTCGTGCGTCTTTGTGTTTTTTGTGGCTAGCCATCCATCGCACAAACAGCAATTAAGTAAAAACGTCCAACATTGCTGTGTGAAAATCTTCGCAGCATGAAAAGAAGTCAATCGTGAGTAGTACAGAGGCCACGAAGAGAAAGCGAAATGGCGAGCGGGGTACGTCAGTGCCCTGATCATCTGCCGGAAGACCGTGAACATGAGGGGATTGACATTCCCCGCTCGCCTTTGGCTTCGCCGGTGTGGACACACCCCGTTTTTCAACCACATGGCGACAATTTCAATTCGATCAATCGAATCCAGACCTCACAGCAGACGTCGGACAAAAATCTCGATAGACTTACGGCGAGGAAATCAGTCGCCTGTTGCATCGACTGATTGACTACAGTCAAAAACTCGCAATTCGTTATGTGCCAGAGTCTGGCTTGCTGAAGTCGAAATGCCCGAATCCAATCACAACGAAAATACGCAGATCGTCGATGCACAGTCGCTTCTGAATCCGCAGGACGCCAGTCTGAGCGTCGATTCAGTCACCGATATGCCGTCTGAGATCGGACGATATCGAGTCGTTCGTGTGTTGGGACGCGGCGGCTTTGGAACGGTGCTGCTGGCCGAAGATCAGCAGTTGAACAGACAGGTTGCTATCAAGCTGCCTCATCGAAACCTTCGGGCGAGCGATACCGAAGCGTATCTGGAAGAAGCTCAAATGGTCGCCAGTCTGGACCATGAGCACATCGTGCCAGTGTATGATGTCGGCAGCACCGATTCACATTCGTTTTTTATCGTGTCTAAATTCATTGATGGCACGACGCTTGGTGTGCAGATACGGACGCAGCGTCTGCAGCCAAACGAATCCTGCCAACTTGTCGCGACGATCGCGGATGCCCTGCACTACGCCCACAAGCAAGGCCTCGTGCATCGCGATGTCAAGCCCGGAAATATTCTCCTGGGCCTCGACAATAAACCGTATCTCGTCGATTTTGGTCTCGCACTGCGTGATGACAGATTTGGCACCGGTCCCGTCTGCGCGGGCACGCCGTCATACATGAGTCCTGAACAAGCGCGAGGTGAAGGGCATCGTGTGGATGGCCGCAGCGATGTGTTCAGTCTGGGTGTCGTGTTTTACGAATTACTCACTGGGCAGAAACCGTTTTCAGGCTCGAATCATTCTGAAATTCTGCAGCAGGTTCAATCTTTTGAGCCTAAGCCACCACGCCAGTTTGATGAACGCATTCCGCGCGAACTGGAGCGCATCTGTTTCCGAGCGATGGAAAAACAGGCGTCGGATCGTTATCCGACATCGCGTGATTTTTCGGAAGATCTGCGACATTTTCTGAAGCAACTTCAGGTGCCACAGGCGATGAATCGAACGGAATCTTTGCCGACCGTTCCGCAGGGGCTTCTTTCGGCCATCAATGTTTCCGCTGCCGATACCCTCACGATCGAGTCGAAAAACAATAGCACCGGAGATTCGATCCCGTCATCGCCGCAGGCTTCTGAACGGCAATTGCATATCGTCCCGAAAGGACTGCGTTCGTTTGATTCCCGCGACGCTGACTTCTTTCTGAATCTGTTGCCTGGTTCACGGGATCGCGATGGAATTCCGGACAGCATACGATTCTGGCAAACTCGGATCGAAGAATCTGATTCTGCGAATACGTTTCAGGTTGGGTTGCTTTATGGTCCTTCAGGCTGCGGGAAGTCGTCGCTGGTAAAAGCCGGGCTGTTGCCTCGCCTGAAGCGGCAAGTCGATGCCGTTTATGTGGAATCATCGGTGACGGAAACGGAATCCCGACTTCTCCTGGGGTTGCAGCAACATTGTCCGACTCTGCCGACACGTCTGGGATTGAAAGAGGCACTGACGGCAATTCGGCGCGGTCAGTATTTACCGACGAACCAAAAACTACTGATTGTGCTCGATCAGTTCGAACAATGGCTGCACGCTTCGCGTAATCTTGCAGAGTCAGAACTGGTGCAGGCATTGCGGCAATGTGACGGGAGTCGAATTCAGTGCATGTTGCTGGTGAGAGACGACTTCTGGATGTCTGTCACCCGGTTCATGAAAGCCCTTGAAATTCGACTGCAGGAAGGTCAGAACTCAACGGCGGTGGATCTCTTCGACAAAGAACATGCAGCGAAAGTTCTGCGTGCTTTCGGCGTCGCTTTCGGGCGACTGCCTGAGCGGCGCAGCGACATGACAGCCGAACAGAAACTCTTTGTAAAAACGGCAATTGATGGCCTTGCCCGGGAAGAGCGAATCATTTGTGTTCGTCTGGCCGTGTTCGCAGAAATGATGAAGACGCGCCAGTGGACTCCGACAACTCTCCGCGAAGTCGGCGGTGCTCAGGGATTGGGCGTCAACTTTCTGGAAGAGACATTCAATGGTCCATCGGTTCCGCCCGAGCGCAGGTATCACCAGGCCGCCGCGCGCGCTGTACTGCAGGCACTTCTGCCGGATGCGTTGTCTGATATTAAAGGCTATATGCGATCCGAACAGGAGCTGAAGCTGGCCTGTGGCTATGATGATCGAGACGCTGACTTTGATGAACTCATCAGCATTCTTGATAGTTCGCTGCGACTGATTTCACCGACGGACGCTTCTCAAGTGACGTCGCAATCGGCAAATATGCCTTCGAAAGGCACAAAGTATTATCAACTGGCGCACGACTATCTGGTGGCGTCACTACGAAGCTGGCTGAATCGTAAGCAGCAGGAAACCCGACGCGGGCGAGCCGAATTGCTGTTGGCCCAGCGATCCGAATTGTGGAACGCGCGGCCGGAAGTCAAGCAGCTTCCGTCATTCGCTGAATGGCTGCGGATTCTGTTCTGGACGCGGCAACAGAATCGAAGTGCGCTGGAACAACGAATGACGGTGGCGGCGAGTCAGCGACATGGCCGCAATCTGGCATTCGCTGCCGCCTTTATCACCACCGTTTTCAGCGTTTTACTGTTTGCCAGAAGCAAAGGCGAACAACGACATCGAGGTGAGCTGGCACGCGCATGGGTCGATGCATTACGAGCTGCGGATGTTACTGAAGTGACTGCACTTCTGGGCGACTATAAAACTCACAAAACAGACGCCAGCTCGATTCTTATTCGGCATGTTCAGGATGAAACGGCGGAACCTCGCACCAAACTGAACGCCAGCCTCGCGCTGCTGCAGGAAGATCCGGCTCAGAAAAGCTACCTTCTGAATCGCGCTCTGGATGCGTCGCCGGATGAATTGATGTTGATCAGCCAGGCGTTCGCGGCTGCTGACATTGAACCATCAGCCGAGTTGTGGGAAATCGTGGATCGCCCGGCTAGTACAAGTCACCATAGATTCAGTGCCCTTTGCATGCTGGCAAATACAGATCCACCGAATGCACGCTGGCAGGAACTTGGGCCGTTTCTCGCTGACCATCTTGTGACTCAGACATCACTGTCGTTCGCCTTAAAATGGTCGGCCGCGTTGCGGCCTATTCAGCAGTGGTTAGTCGAACCGCTGGCAACGGTCTTTCGAAATTCTGGTGCGACCGACACACAACGCACGGTAGCGGTGAGTATTCTGACGGACTATGGCAAGGATGATTTCAGGCTGCTGGCATCTCTCTTGGTCGATGCGAAACCGCAACAATTCGGAATCTTGATTCCTGCGTTGAAGCAAAACAGCGAAAAATCAGTCACATTCTTGAAGCAACAGCTCGAAAAAAAGTCGGCTGTGGTCTGGAAGAATCAGCGGACAAAGACTTTCCCGGCTGCAGATGCTGCTGCTGTGGCGGCACTGGAATCCGCCGAAGGTCTGGTGAATGACGAGTTCGCTATTTGCCAAAAGCTACCATTTGCTGAGTTCTCTGTAGTCGCGAATTCGCTCAGCGACAGTGGCTATCGTCCGATCTGTTTTCGCCCGTTCTCAAGTGCCGACGCACTTTATGTCGCGGCCGTCTGGAACAGAGATGGACTGAAGTGGCATATCAATTACGGTGCCACTTCAGAAGAACTAGGCCGAGAAAACGACGAACTGCGGTCAAGCGATATGTTGCCGGTCGATGTTGCTCACTACAGAATGCAGGCGGCAGGTACTGAGGTTGATCGTTTCGCCGGGCTGTGGTCGGCGCGATGGCCGGAGATCGTTGATTCGCAAATGTATGTGGGCGTGTCAGAAGCACAACATCCGGAAGCATGGGGACCGTTAGTTGCAAACCGATTTTCGAATCACACCAATCTGAAAATTCGCGATGTCAATGGCGATGATCTCTACAGTTCAGTCCGATGGAAGTTATGGCAGGAACCGCGTTGCCATGATGGCTGGAATGATTCGGAGGGGCAATATTCTTCCAACGCTTCAAATGGATGGATGCAATCGGATGTTCGCGTCAGTTCCAACCCCGAAGACGGCTCACCACAATACTCGGCAGTCTGGTGGGACGGCAGTGAATATGAAACGCAACAACTGCATGGCCTGAGTCTCAGCGGACATCTGCTGCAATGTCGAGACTTGTTAACGCTGGGTTTCCGGCCCAGTTCAATATCAGTCGATACACCAAATGCGGGCACTGTCGCTGCATCGGTGTGGGTTCGACCAGTCAATGAAGCTGCTTTGGACGGCCTGGCGATTCAAAAAGCGACTGCTGCCATTGGACTTCTGCATCTGGGGCGCGACGATGAGATCTGGCCACTGCTGCGAACAACCATCGATCCCCGGCTTCGAGCCATTCTGATCGACAGCATGGCCGCGTACGATTGTCCTGCGAGCATGCTGGTCGATCGATTGAAGTCTGAGTCCGATGTGTCCATTCGAACGGCCTTGCTGTTGAGTCTGACTGGTTTCGACGTCTCTGACATTCCGCTGCCAACAAGAGATGTTGCAGTTGCGGTATTGCAAAGCCTGTTCCTGTCCGACTCTGACTCCGGCGTCCATTCTGCTGCTGATCTCCTTTTGCGTCGCTGGGGTTTTGACGATTCGCTTTCCGATTTGAACACAGATGTTGCGGGCAAACGATCCTCAGTCAATCGGTGGATGGTCGATAGACATGGACACACGTTGGCGCTTGTTCATGGGCCGGTTGAATTTCGGATGGGTTCTGTGTCGCATACAGTCGATCGCAACAACTATAAAGAAATGCGTCACAGAAAACGCATCAGCCGCACTTTCGCAGTCGCGACTCGCGAAGTCACCGTTGAGCAGTACCTTCGATTCATTCCAGATTTCAGTTACTCATACAATCAAAGTCGCACTCTGCAGTGTCCGATCAATGGTACCGATTGGCTGGACGCAGCCAGGTATTGTCGACTGCTGAGTGAAGCGGAAGGCATCCCGGAATCGGAAATGTGTTTTCCGCCGGTTGATGAAATCAGGATCGGCGTGCAGTTGCCGGATGACTATCTGGAGCGAACAGGTTATCGGCCGCCAACTGAAGCTGAATGGGAATACACGTGCCGGGCGGGTACCGAAACAGAACGCTTTTTCGGACAAACGGAGTTGTTGCTGGATAAGCACGCATGGACAAACAGAAATTCTCAAGCCAATGGCCAGTATCAGCTTTGGCCAGTCGCGTCGCTGCGTCCGAATGATCTTGGACTCTTCGATACACTCGGCAATGTCATGGAATGGTGTATTGAAGAAAGTACAGAATATGCGGAGGGAGGGTCTGAAAGTGCCATCGAAGACGTTGGCGGCAATACTCTGATAACGAACGATATCCTGCGTCCCGTTCGCGGCGGCGCCTATCTCTATCAGCCGTCAAACGCCCGGGCCAGCCATCGGGACAATGCAAGATATCCGAAACATCTGGCAGTCTCGCCTTATGTTGGATTTCGAGTCGCCAGAACCATGGCCGACACAAAGTAGAGCACTGGTCATTTTGACTGGGCATCAGCAGTCGTCCATCGACCTCTCGTATCATGAATGTCATGGACCACAACTTTACCGGAAGTGGTTGTCGCCCGCAGCAGATTGCCAAGGATGCGTACGTCAATAACGGTGGACTTGTCATTGATCGGCGGATTGATCCGGACGAGTTCTCCATTCTCAGAGTTTCTCTCGTGATATTCAATCACATCTCCGTCAGATGTCAAAATATACAGAGTACTGTCGGAAGTTGCCGACAGCATCGAGGCTGTTTCATCGGCCATTGGGCCATAGTTCAAATGCAGCCACTTGCGAAGCGAGACGTCTGAACCAGCACCCGGGTCCTGCATTAAGTCCACCTTTCTGTCTTGCCGAAGCACAAAGAGATCGCTGTCATCGCACACGATATCTATAATTTTTGGATGGGTTTCCGGAGACAGTAGACGATCTTTTCCGGCGATTTTTTCGTAGACCTTATGGTCTGCCTTCAACAAGAAGCTCCGTGAGTCTGTCCTGGCCGTTTCTGGTGTTTCCACTGTGACGGGATTAGGTGCCTTCACTTTGACCACGTGAGCTTCGGCGCACCAGTTGGATGAGTCAATGCTCTTCAGAGAATCATAAGATACCCAGCAGAAGCCCTTGTCTTTCCATTCGGTTCCCCAGGAATTCATGATCTTCACCGCTTTTTTCTGATCGTCATATCCCACTGCTGTCACGGCATGGAAGTTCTTGCTTTTCTTCTGTGACCATTTGTAGGGCTCCGCGCTGGGACTTTTTGAAATAAATCCCTCATCCAGCTGAACAATCAAGACCACAGGAAACCCTTCATCCAGATAGCCCCGCAGATCGTTCAATCCTCGTGCCCGTTCATGCAGGAGTGGGCGAAATGCTGCCGCCTCAACCTTTGCTGTCGCAGTTGGGACGCTTTTGTCTAGTGGCATCGTTACGAGCGAGGCACAACCTTCCTTTTTCAGCAGGTTGACGGCATCGCTGGGAATCAAGCCTTTTTCGTTTGCTTTCAACTGACTAGAAATGAATGCAGGACTGAAGATTTCCCAATCTGCTGACGGATCCGTCCGATTGCGAGATTGGCAGATCTGGCAGGAGTACGATGCGTAAGCAAGTGCCCAGGCGACGCAGTCTCCGTCTTTGGCCTGTCGGCGAACTGGCGGCAAAAACCTTGTCAAATCCGCACTGCGTAAGTCACCATTCCTTTCATCTTTGGGCGGCTCACCCACCGGCCTGCCGGGTTGTGTCACCGGAGCGGTCCCCCTGACTGAAGTACCGCCGCCTGCATCAGCAAGTCCCCGGGCGGCGCTGGCCACAGGTTCTATCGCTGTTGTTGATGGTGTCGGAATGGAATCGTAGGCGTCGCCGGGGCTGAGCTGTAGTCCCTGTCCAAAAGCGCAGGTATCGACAATCAACGATGTAACGACAGCAAGTAACATCCGATGGAGCGTATGTTTGATCTTCATTTGACCCCCACTATTGCAATTGGCCCAAAGAACGTTCTGATCATACCAACGCGTGTGTGGAATCACAGAAAAACCCGGAAATAACGGGACAATGAGCGAATTTTCGATTTCTGCTTGCTTCGTGCAAGCCGTGTCGTTAGGGTCACGAGTTCAAAGATCCTAATTACTGAAATTACTGCAAGGAAACGAACGTGGCCAAGAGCATCGAACAACTGCGATCTATGAATTTGTCCGGAACGGTTTCAATTCCGCCGCGGTTTCCTGAGGTTGCGGAGATTTCATTTTCCTTCGAAGGTGCCAAGTCAGACGAACTCGTTGTTGATGCCGTCGTTGTGGTATCACAAAAACTGACCATTAAGCGTTCGTTCTTTGTGGCAGATGTCAGCGGCATCTTTGAGCCAAACGATCCCAAATGCGTGGATTTGAAGGATGGCACGTGGTACACGGGAACCGACGTCAAAGCGAAAGCGCGCTCCAGCGCGTCGTCTGATCCCTCCAACAGAAAAACGATCCAGGGAATTCTGTACGTCCGTGAACATGCACAATCATTGCTGGAGGTGCATGCCGGACTCACTGCAGCCGAAAGCGCGGAATACTATCCGCCGCTGCCGGATGATCGTACTGTCAATCACTATGAAATGGGAAAAGACGCTGTCGCTCTGCGTGCTGGCTGTCTCTACTAAGCCGTCGTGTTTTTGCCGGAAGATGTTGTGAATCCAGACGCCCCCACCATCGATCTTGCGATCCTGACACGTGACGATTCTCCCTTGATGCCGACCGTGTCGGAGGCCATTCATCGAGTGCGTGGCGTCAACCTTTTGGTGCATCGAATTATCGGTTCACCCCGAAAAGACGACCCGCATCGTGTCGCTACTATCGCGAGGGCTCGAAATGCGGCAGTGCAGCAAGCGAAGACCCCATGGCTGATGTTTCTGGATGACGACGTCGCTCTGGCACCGGACTGTGTCTCGCGGCTTCAGAACGCACTTGCCGCACGTCCGGAATATGCGGGATTGGGTGCCGACTATCTTGGAGAAGCCCGACCGCGTCGCACGTCTCATCACGTCACGATGGGAGCGACGATGTTTCGAACGTCCGCATTACAGCGCAACCCGTTTCGCTGGGAAACCAGCAAATGCGAATGCCTGTGCTGTTGCGAAGATCTGCGACGCCTGGGACATCGCGTTGAATATCTTTCTGGTGCCCGTGCCTGGCACGTGAAGAGACCGCAATCGGCTTCCCAACAGCCTGCGGTCGAATCGACTTGTGTTATGGCTGATGTGGATCCTTTGCTGGCTGACAAAGCAAAGATCCTGGTCGCCTTCAATCGGCGAGACGTTCGTCGGTTTCGAGATGCGTTTCTGCGAACGCTTCGAGCTTCGGGCAATCGTCAGGAAGTAATCGTGGTTGGATACGGTCTGTATCCCAGCGAAATAAGACTGCTCTCGGCATCTTCGGGAGTTCGCGTGATGCACAAAGTTGTCAACGGACAAATGCCGCCCGTTCGACGCCTGCAGGACTTCACAGATATCGTGCGTGGTTTCGAACCGGATACGCCGGTTGCCTATTGGGATGCCAGCGATGTTGTTTTCCAGGGCAATCTGGACTCTCTCTGGCAGTTGACGCAGCGTTTCGCAGGGAAACTACTGGCCGTTCGGGAACCGAGAGGTTACCCATACAATGCTGCTATTCCAGGCTGGACAAGGTCGATCGACAGCCCGCTTCACAGTCGACGTGCGTTCGAATTGTTTTCAACGCGGCCCTTTCTGAACAGTGGTTTCGCTGCAGGGACAGCGGCAGCGATGCAGGCCTATTTCACTGAAGCCGCGCGACTGCGATCATCGCCGGAATTGCGTGGAACAACGGATTGGGGCGACCAGTCTGCAATGAATCTTTACTGCCACTCGGACGAAAATCGTTGGCAGGAAATTCCACAGGGCTGGAATTTCTGTGTGCATGATCGTCCACGCGGAGAAGTCCATGTGACGCCAGACGGACAAGTTGTCAGCCACAATCAAACGCCGATTTATGCTGTCCACGGCAATGCTCGGTCGCTCAGAAAACTCGCCATTATTCGCTGAATCTAAAGCCTGTTTTCCTATGGCGACATCAAGGTGTGAATCTCGATCGATCGAAAATCCAGATCGGTCGTTGGATCGTGGCCCTGCAGGCTGATATGTCCGGCCTCCAGTCGCCGGCCTTCACGAGGATTGTCACTTGGTTTGCGAGTGTCCTGCCAGTTGACGACCTGATAGCCATTGACCCATGATGCAAACCGATCACCCTGCGCGATCAAAACAGCCGTGAGGAATTCGCGATCATTGGCGACGACATATCGTGCGGCTACACGGCGGAAAATGGCACCGGTTCCTGAATCGGCAGGCTTTGTGCGATCAGCGTCCTTAATGCCATTGTGCAATTGCATTTCATAGCCATGCGAAGGAGCCTCCTCCGTACCCTGCTTAGCACGAAAAAAGACGCCGCCGTTGAGACCGTCTCCGTTGATGCGAGCTTCTACTTTCAATGCAAAGTCGCCATAAGTGTCGTTGGTTTCCAGGAATCCAGGTCCATTTGAAATATGCAGCAAACCGTCTTTCACGGTGAAATCACTTTTTGAGCCTGGCACGACCCGCCAGCCAGCTACATCTTTGCCGTCATTCGTGCTGTTGCCGTTCAGTAATGGCTTAAATGAGAGAGGACGAAGCAGGACGTTTCGGAAAGCCGAACGACCCTGATTCATTTGCAACCCGATTCGACCGGTGAGGCGAATTGCGTCCGACGTGTCAGTGAAATCGACAATCTGCTTTTCGTCGAGCCAGACCTGAATTCTGGGGCCTTCGCAGAGGACTCGAAAATCATGCCATGCCCCTTCGACAGCGGGCACGTTTTCTGCGACGAACCGACCAACCAGACTGCCGCTCTTGTGTGTCGCATGGCTATCGCAGACGTTAAGTTCGTAAGTGTCTTTTGCGGGATTTGAAGCATTATCGGCTGTGCGCAGGAAGATACCACTATTGCCACCTTCGGCCACATGAAAGCTGCACCGAAATTCGAAGTCGTCAAAATGAAATGGTGTGAGCAACAGACTTTTTTCACCGCTGTCCGCCACAATCGCGCCGTCTTCCACGTGCCAGTTTGTGACGGTCGGCACATCCCAGCCAAACAGTGTACGTCCATCAAACAGGCTGATCCAACCGGCCTGAATTTCTTCTGCAGTCAGCGGGGGGGCGACGAATTCCAATGCACTGGCCGCAGCATTTTTCGACGGCTCGATCGTTGATTCCGCTGATTTCGTTCCCTGTTGAGAAGGCGATTGTGTCGCAGTTGAGGCTGATTCGTTTTCACATCCAGCGACAAGCAGTATCACAGAAATGAACGCCAGAATTTGTGGATGCTGCCGCATGATCGTCTTTCGCAGTGGAAGTGATGGGAATCCGGCGCGACATCAATGTAACACGACGTCAGTATTGCCAGTCGGCTTTGATTGTACGGGAAGCGGAATTCGTTTCGAGGATTCCGTCAAGTTGTCTCAGTTGCTGCTATTGTCCGGTACATCGGGAGTTTCTTGTGAGCCAATCTCGCCTGATTGGTCGCCGTTGTCTTCGTGTGGCTCAATGCTCTTCAAGAATTCCTCAATCTCCGCACTGATTTTTGACATGCGAGTTGCATCGGGGACTGCACTCGGGCTTGTGACGGCGGCGTACGCTTCAAGGCGATCAATCGTAAATGCCAGTAGCGCCAATAATCTCGGAAGATCGCGTTCGACAGCCTGAGTCAACTGAGCCGCACGGCCGCGGTACTCTTCACCTTCGTGCGTTGCTTCTCCAAACCATCGCTTCACATTCGGAAGTTGCTTCTGAGCGAACTCAACATCGTTTTTACACTTTTCCAGATGCTTAACTTCTTCAATGCACGATGGTCGAAAGTCGCCCATCTTCCTCATGCGACATTGATGCAATCGCACGCGGGCCTCCGCGACTTCGCGCATGCAGTTTTCGAATTCATGCTTCCAGAAACTCGGCCTGTCACGTTCCAGCCAGAACAGAATCTGCCGCAACTGCGAATCCATCATCGTGAGACACAAGCGTGCTTCTTCTTGAAATTTCGCGACCGCTGCGGCAAACAGCCGGATTCCATCAATCGATGTGACGTTTGCCGAATTGGACATTGAAGCACCTCGCCGTAATCAAGCACCGCTCGTTGGATTGGGCACGCTCACTTGAATCTCGCTGCCTTCGATGCGAACTTCGTAACAGGCAGATTTGATTTTGCTTTTCGAATTATCCAGCCATGTTCCGTCCTTCAGGCTGAATCGCCACGCGTGCCATGGGCACATCACAGCATCGTCCTCAACGTGACCGTCGGCCAGCGAGGCACCCATGTGTGGACAAAAATCATTGATCGCAAGGTACTTTCCTTGCGATAGAAAGACGCCTATCATGGTGCCGTTGACAGCAAATGATCGGCCCTGTCCTTCAGGAATATCCCCGATTCTCGCGACCGTCGTAAACTCCGTCATAATCCGCTCGTAATGCTTTGCAGTGCTAAATCAGAGCCCTAATTTCGTCAGAAATACGCGTTGAAACACAATGTTGACTTTTTGCACACGAAATTACCACCGCAGACGAAATCGTCTTAGTTTATTTATTCTCTCAGTGCTATTCTTCTTAACCAGACGGAAGTTGTCTGACTTTCGGTCAGGAAAACGCTGAACAGCAGGGAAAGTCTTTGAGGTACCGTGGTCAGCGTCGTTACTCTCTTGGATGACTCGGAATGAAACCGAGTGCTCACTTTTCAAAATCCGCGAATGGATGCGTTGATTTTTGATCGATTGCGGGGATTCCACTATGCGAATACGTTTGGTTCTATTCACATTGACGGCGGTTTTAGCCACGCCACTTTCAGCGTTTGCCGGGCTGTGCGGACTCACTTCATACAACTGCTGCCCAACAGCAGCCTGCGCGCCAGCATCGTGTTATACCGCGTGTCGCGTCGCTACGGAAACATGCTACCGCACGGTCTGTGAAACAGTTTACGAGCCACAGGAATATACGTCCTGCCGTACTGTGTACGAAAATACATATGAAAATGTGCAGCAGACTTGCTATCGCACGGTCAATGAAACTGCAGTGCGAGAAGAATGTTATACGGTTTGTCGCCCGGTGACAGAAACGGCAGTGCGTGAAGAGACATACTGCGTTCAAAAGCCCGTTGTGGAAACACTGTATCGTCAATGCAATTACACAGTTCAGCGGCCAGTCTGGGAAGACCAAGTTCGAGAGCAACGATATACAATTCAACAGCCTGTCTGCGAAACCATTCAGAAGGAATGTCGTTCGACTGTGATGAAGTGTGTGACAGAAACCATCCAGCAGGAACGATGCTACACCGTTCAGCGACCAGAAACCCGAACTCGCTGCGTGCAGCGCATGACCGGTCAATGGACAACACAAACTCAGTCCATCCCGGGTCCTGTCATTCCTCGCGTTGTCTGTGGACCCTGTGGTCCGCGACTCTGCATGACCCAGTGTCCTCCACGTCAGGTCTGTCGTCGTGTGTGGTGTCCGCAGGTTGTACAACAGCAGATTCCGTACACTGTCATGGTGCCGCAGGTTGTTCGCCAGACGTGTCCGGTTCAGGTCACTCGCTATGTGCCGGAAGTTGTCGTGAAGACTGTTCCCGTCACTGTCACTCGCATGGTTGCCAAAGAAGTTGTACAGCAGATCCCATATCGGACTTGCCGCATGGAATGCGAAACAAAGACTCAGCAGATTCCATATCAGGTCTGCAAAATGGTCAGCGAACAGCGAACTCGACAGATTCCGTACACCGTCTGCAAGATGGTGACTGAACAGAAAACACGATCTGTTCCTTATTGCGTTTCAAAACAGGTTCCCTACACAACGACTCAGCGAGTCTGCAAGGTGGTTCCTCGACAGGTCGAACAGACATGTACGCGAATGGTTGCTCGTCAGGTGATGAAACAGGTTCCATACACTCGTCAGGTCCTGATTCGGGAACCCGTATGCTGCAGCTCCACATGTGCCCCATGCGGCCAGGGAATGATAAGCGGCGGATGTGCCAACGGAAACTGTTCCGGCGTCACTGTCGATGCGGCCCACCCTGTGTCTCCAACGGCTGATCCACTGTCGACACCCTAACGACTCATTGCACAGCATCGCTTCAGCAATCCGATTCCGCCCAGCCCACGAAAACGTGGCTGGGCTTTTTTCATTCGCAGATTTGTTATTCGCCATCTGATCCGCTGTAGCAATCGGACTTGTTAGACAAATGTGAATGACTGACGTATCGAATACTTCGAAGTTCTCTTTCAGTGAAGTCGAACGGGACAGTCGGAGATGCTCAAACCACAGGAACACAAAGAAGCAACGATTCCGTCAGCATGGGCTCGCAGAGTCCGAATCTTAATTCGTGTCTTGATGATTGGCGGTGTTGCCGCCCTTTTATCGGCTCTCACATTGCCGGCTCTGGGGCCGTTTCCGTTTAACCGTGGCAGATATCGCGGCGAAGCGAAGGCGATCACTGAAATCAATTTTCTGTCGCAAGCTCTCGCGATGTTTTCGTCAATTTATGGAGAACATCCACCCAGCAGCATCCACCTTTATGAAAAGGCGTCCATGTGG
>JANOZG010000126.1:0-9563 GCA_031429275.1 Planctomycetota bacterium | reverse complement strand
GATCGATGTTGTTTAGCGAATCCGATGCCTCGCCGCGCGGTGACGGTGGAGTTATTGAGTTGTTGCGGCCGCTGCCACCGGGTTGAGGTGTCCGTGATTGTGGCGAGCTGGGTTTCGAACGAGAGCGATTTGAACCTGTGCTATCGGTCGCGCTTGTTTTTGGCAGAGATTTTGGTTGCTTCGTTTCAGTATCGCCGGGGTCTTGTGGGTTGCGCGGGGCTTCCGGATTGCCCAATTCTGCTTGACGGTCCGGCGCTCCAGCACCGTCTGACATTTCAGCACCGTCTCGTGATAACTCATCACCACCGTTATTCTGAGCATCCTGCGGCGTTTTCTTTTGTCCCTGGGCGATGTCCGCCAGTTTCTTCATCGCATCTTTCAGGGACTGCCATGACTTTTCGGCGGGCTTCGACTGAGGTTCGTTTGCATCTGGCCTTGGCGATTCTGTTGTTCCTTCAGGTCCCTGCTCAGGTGCAGGTTGTGGGTCTGCGGGAAATCGTGGCTCCAGTGCCGGTGGAGGATCGAACGGAGATCGGGGCTCAGCTGGCTTTGGCAATTGGCCTCTGCGCTGGGGAACTGGTGGCGTTTGAGGGATCGGCGGGACTTGAGCTTTGTCGCCGCTGGCTTCTGCTTTTGGCAACAGCCCATCCCTGGAAAACTGTTCCAGCATTTTCTTCATTTGCTGCTGGACAGCCGGATCCGACATCGCACGATCAAGCTGATCTTTGGGAATTGAATCCAATTCCGGTGGCTTAATGCCAGGCGGCAACTGATCCTGCAGTTTCTTCAATGCTTGCTGCAATTGTTCCAGTTGTTGTTCGTCGATTCCCGGTGTCTTCCCGGGATTCCCTGCATGGTCGGAGTCTGCGGCACCATCTTTGGCCGCATCATCCTTCGCAGCGTCGTCACTCCCCGCGATCAGCGACCGCAAACGCTTCAGGAGTTCAATCTGTGTCTGAGAATTCGACAGTTCACGTTCAGGCAACGGAAGAATACGCTGCGACGATCGTTCGCCCGCTCGTTGCTGAGCGTCAGCTGCATTGCCGGGGAGCAGCATGAAAATCAGTATCAATAGACACGGATTCAGATAGTGAACAGGATTTCGCATCACATAAGGTCCAAGATAGAAACCACTGTCATTTTGCGACCGGCTCTCGGCGAAGTTCCCAATAACATGATTTTAAACCACTCGCCGCATATTTCTCGCACTACGAGTGTCCATGAGTCGCCGTCAAAAGACAAGTGCGACTCGATTTCACCGAGGTATTTTCTGCGTCCTTGTGGGAATTGTTAATCCCGGAAGGCCGGGGCAATTCTGCGATTTAACGCTACAACCTCGAAAATCTCGGGAAAATGTGGCATCCTGAGTGGCGAAATCGTGTCTCCGGTGGAGATCGCCCGCTACGCACGATACGGTACGCCACTTCAAAACAAACACACTGCCGGCCGCCCTCACAGGCCGCCGTTGTTGATGCCACATAAACATTACGACTCAAAACCCGGTAATCGCCCCATGGCCAATGTCACAGGTCCCGATTTTTCTAAATCTGAATTGCTTCCGGCGATCGCACAGGATTCCGCAACCGGCGAAGTCCTCATGATGGCATGGATGAACAAAGAGGCCTACGAGGAGACTCTTCGCACCGGACGCGTGTGCTACTTCAGCCGTAGCCGCCAGAAGCTGTGGCGCAAGGGCGAAGAGAGCGGCAATGTTCAGGAAATGCATTCGATCTATTTCGACTGCGATGGCGATACGCTGTTGGTGAAGGTGAAGCAGATTGGCGGCGCGGCGTGTCACGAAGGATACAGCAGTTGCTTCTTTCGAAAGATTGATCCAGCGACTCAGAGCTTCACCGTAGAAGGTGAACGTGTGTTTGATCCAAAAGCAGTTTACGGCAAGTAATTTCTGAAAGATAAGTTCTCATGTCAGGTCGAGTTCTAAAGCTGGGCATTCCGGCGGGTAGTCTTCAGGAATCCACGGCAGCTCTGTTCAGCCGCGCGGGATACAATATTAAGTTTGCGTCTCGTTCGTACTTTCCGACCGTGGATGATCCGGAAATCGAATGCATGCTGATCCGCGCTCAGGAAATGGCACGGTACGTCGAAAACGGGATTCTGGACGCTGGCATTACCGGTCACGACTGGATTCTGGAAACCAACGCCGATGTTCACGAAGTTTGCGAACTTGTATTTTCCAAAGTCAGCCGCCGTCCAGTCCGTTGGGTACTGTGTGTGCCCGAAGACTCACCGATCAAAACGGTGAAGGATCTCGAAGGCAAACGGATCGCGACCGAAGCCGTGGGCCTGACGACTCGGTTTCTGGAAAAGCACGGTGTGAAGGCTCACGTCGAATTTTCCTGGGGCGCGACCGAAGTCAAGCCACCGAAACTGGCCGATGCAATCGTGGAAGTCACGGAAACAGGCAGCTCTTTACGAGCGAACAATCTACGAATCATGGACGAAGTGCTGCAGAGCACAACACGATTCATCGCAAACAGAAACGCCTATGCTGACGAGTGGGTCAAGTCGAAGATCGATAACATAGCACTCATGCTGCGGTCATGTCTGAATGCGGAAGGTAAGGTCGGCCTGATGATGAATGTCCATCAGCGGGACCTTGATGCTGTTGTCAGTATTCTCCCTGCGTTGCAGACGCCGACCGTGTCACATCTGTCAGATTCTGAATGGGTCGCACTGAATACGATCGTCGATGAGAGCATCGTTCGCACAACAATTCCACAGCTAAAGCAAGCGGGCGCACGTGGGATCGTGGAATACCCGATCAGCAAGATTATTGATTAGCCAAAAAACCAATACTGCGTTTGCCTGACACCTGAAGCATCACAGTTTTTCAAAGTCGACGGCAACGCTCCAAATCCCCGTGTAGACGTCACCGCTTTCAGCTCGGGCCGCACGGACCCACGCCTGATAGCGGCCTTTGGGAAGACTGCTTGCAAGTGTGTAAGACGTTTGCAAGATTTTTGTTTGATAGATAATCCGCTGCTTCGCTGGCGTGCCAAGATAGTTGACCCACAGTTCGTAGTGAGTCGCCGCGTTAATGGAATTCCATTTGAGAACTCCATTAACAAACGTCACTGTCGGAGCCGGGCCAATGATTAGTTGTTGCATTGCGCTCAGAGCACTTCGCGAGCCATCGGCCCAGATGGCTCGGACCTGAATTTGATAAGTCCCTGGAGTCAGAATTCTGTCAACACGGTGGCTTGTGCCAACAATGCCCAGGCGATCATAAATCGGCGCTGTGACACCGGTACGAGACACAACAACTTCGTATGTTGCCGCCCCTGTGACTGCGCCCCAGGTGATGGTTGGCGTACCATCCACGGTTGTTGCGCTGGAAGACGTTATTGAAACAGTTGCTGGCTGAAAGAATTCATGAGGCAGCGATGTCCATTGGGAAGCACTTCCGAAGAACTTGGCGTAGACGCGGAAAGTGTATTGACCCGGGCTCAAAGGTGCGGGCAACGTGAACTTCGTGGCGGCCTGAGTCTTTGAATAGACAACAGCCTGTGTGAAAGTTTTCCGAAGTTCATATGTGTACGAAACAGCCGTTGGTACGGCATCCCATGCGAATCCAGTTTCTGTCGATCGCAGGTTGGCTGGCGGAATCAGGATGCGAACGGACTGCGCGGGCCCCCTTGCGGTAAGCGGACGATCTCCTTTCATAGCCTGGACTCGAACGCTGTAGTTGCCGCCGGGCAGATCGATCATCGGCACGTACCGCAGAGCTTTCACATCGTTTGCCTGAAGGATAACGGTTGATGTTCCTTCGAGCACGACCTCGAGATTGTAGCCAGTCGCGCCGTTCACGAGTGGCCATGTGAACGTTGGTCGGCTCGTTCGTTGAATTCCGATGCCACCGGTCACTGGAATTGCCGGAAGTACGACATCGAATTCATTCACGGTGGACCAGATCGTCATCGTCCCGTCCGCACGTTTGCCACGCACCCAGACGGCATACCTGGCCGGCGTCAAAGTTGGTTCAATTTGCAATGAAGTCGAAGTCAGCCCAGTGCTGTAGAGAACTCGAATATTCGTGTCACGATTCGTGAGCCAGATTTCGTAGCTGACAGCATTTGACGGGCCGACCCACTTGAATGTAGGACGCACATCGGTTGTTGCGGACGGAGTAGCAAACAAAACCGGATCGCGACCGACAGTAAAGTCTTTTGGAACACTCCATGCCGAAGGATCTCCGAGCACCGGTAAACTCCGCACCCAGATGCGATACGCACTCGAACCAAGTCGGCTATCGATCGAATAGCCCAGATCATCCACAAGTAGGATCCGAGGTTCGTTAACTCGCTTTCTGATCACTGGTGCTGATGGATCGGAAAGATTCTGCATCCAGATATCATATTGAATGGCACCAGTGACGTCCGGCCATATGAGATCCACACCTTCGCCATAGTGACGCACCGAAATATTGTTCGGTGCAACAACGGGAATCGTCGTGTCGATGCGGAACAGTTCGAAGCCGGTCGCTTCAGTGGCTGCAAGGAATGCAATTCCATCGTCGTACAGACTAAACTGCGGTGGAAAATTATTCACTTCAAACTCAAGTTCCGACTCAAGATTGTGATGAATCTTTACAGTGCCTTCAGCGGTGCCGTCGGAGATCCAGATCGATGGTAAGGCCGTAGTTCCAAAGACGTTGAAAATCACTTTTTGGCCGACTGCGCGGAGATTTAATATAGAACCCTCCGATTGATCCAGAGAGTAGACCAGCCGTGTCCCTTCACTTGTCCCGTCAGATTTCCAGAGTCGTTTGAAGCTTTCAACGAAATAGAATGTGTTGCTCGTAACCGCTATGTCTCTGGAAATAATGCCTAAATCATCTTTTAGTTTCGACGTGCCAAGAGTTGTACCATCGGACTTCCAGATGATATTTTGGGGGCCATTTTCCGTCAAAAACAGCAGACTGTTCGCAAACGACCGAGGAAGAGCCACATATGTTGGATCATCAAATAGTTCAACGCCTTTTCTGGTGCCTGAAATCGTTCCATCAGAGACTATCGTATCGAACGCAAAATGGTGCGTATTTATCATTATAAATGGTGGTGCGTAACCGTAGTTCGGCGTATCTCTGTAGACAGCCAAAGAATAGGTGCCGTCAGCAGTTCCATCGGATCTCCAGACCTTTGTGGAACTCTCGTCCGTGGCGAGAAAATAGAGCACATTGTTTTGAATGAAGTACTGATCAGCCACTGTTCGGAATTCCTTTACCAGCCGTGAACTGCTGCCACTGGCTGAGGCCATTCTTAGTTGAGTGACCTCTGATCCATCTGCCGTATTGGTGGTGCCAAAATAAAAAGTTGAACCATTGAACTCGAGCGGGGGCGAAGCAGCAGCAATTTCAGGAGGTAGCTCGCTGACATGAACGCCATCGGAACCATTCCAAACATAAAAACCAAGGCTGCCACCGGAATCATCAAGTTTGCTGTAGTAGACATTGTCGCCGACTACATAAAATCCATTCCCGTTTCCTATACGATCGATAAGATGAGTTTGGGAGTTTGTGTTCCATAGCCCGTAGCCAAACCCAGGTTCCGGCGGAATAGCTGAGATCAACAATCCCCCGCTAACATTGATCAACGAACTGAGCCGCAAGTCACCAGTTCCAGGATCAAGATCCACTAGCGATCGTGTTCCGGGTTCCGTGCCATCCGTTCCCCAGATTACACTGCCGTGAACTCCATCATTAACGTAGAAAATGAAGTACGCTGAGTGATTCGCATTTGCCAGTGTATGCGGGTTAGAGGTTTCCAATATCGATGCTGGCCCAGGGGTTAAGTCTTTAAAAAGCGTGGTGCCAGCCCCTGTGCCATCTGACACCCAGAGTGCTGCCCCGTGTTCATAATCGCGGCTAGTTAACAGCAATGTGTCTCTGAGAATCATTATCGAATCGAACGCAACACCTGCCGGGGTCTCCAACGGTGACGTGCCAGAACCAGTGCCATCTGATTTCCAAAGCAGCGTGTCGTTCAGAAAGTACAGTGCACCATTGAATTCCACTGGAGTTCTATGACCGTTCATTGGCGCATAGGGAAGTGTCTTCAGCAGCTCCATCGATATTCCATCACTGGCTGAAGCCCAGACCTGCATCCCACTAGTATCCGAACTAATGCAATTAAACAGCTGATCGCCGACAAACACTTTATCATCATAGAGCTGAGAGTCATTCAAAGGGGAATAACTCTGTAAGACTATCGTACCGGCAACAGTCCCGTCCGTAGTCCACAACGCGGGGCCGTTGGCAGCATCCGATGCAGTGAAATACGCTCTGCCGTTGCTGGCTACCAAGCCTGTCATATTCGCTTCAGAATCGTGGAGCGAAACCAGTTGCTTCGTTCCTGCCTCCGTACCATCTGACGACCAGAGCGACCAGGCTGGCGCACCGCTGGCCAAAGTCGTATCAACCGTTGTGTAGTAAAACCGTCCGTCATCAGATTGTTGAATCTGCCGAACCGAGGCATTCCCAGGTGGCGTAAAGAATCGATGTGTGCCCGCCTCGGTCCCATCAGAAACCCAAAGTGAATTCACTGGTTCTGGTGCGGCAAAAACAACAAGTGCGCCAAATGCGGATATCGCAGGCATCGACGCGGTGTAGTCTGGCAACTGAGTGCTTATTACGAAGCGAGTCCCCTCAATTGTCCCATCAGTTTTCCACAACCCAAATCCATGTTCGAGATCTCGGCCCTGAAAAAACAACTGAGATCCCACAGGAGTCAGCATGGATATATCTGAACTCAATCGTCCCGGGATCAGGTCGGTGAGACGAAATGTACCGCCCGGCGTCCCATCAGTTCTCCAAAGCTCCTCGCCATATGCTAGTGTTGACGCCGTGAAGAACGTTATGCCGTTCATTTCAACTTGCTGTTCGGCTGAGGATCTAGCTGAGCTTGCTGGTCGTGTATTCAAGTCTTCTATGAGCGAAACAACCGCCGACAGCAAATGCCGGGATTCAAGTTGCTCCGGTGACACGCTGTTGACTCGTCGTCGCCGGCGGCTGGTAGCGTGCGAAGTAAGTCCACGGAACCTGTTCTGAATCGTTTCAATCAGGGTGCTTATCATGGAAATAATTGCCTTAGAACAATGCAATATCGAAGGTCAAGTGCAGCATGCCGCTTCGATGCGGGTTGGTTGCACTCCGGTTGATAACAGGCCACCGAGGGAGATGCAATCAGCGATGTCGAAAGGTGATCGCAATGCGCCTGTCAGATTCCGAAACCCGGTCGCTCGCTGTCACGTTGTCGGAACGCCCGCTTCATAAGCCTGAGGCGCTAGCCGATCTTCTGCTCGCAAATCGGCTCCCGGTGCGGGATCATCAGCTTACTGTACGACGAACTGCTTTCGTCGTTGCAACAGAATGGGAATTGGCAACAGACCGGCCAGCAGAGAAATACCCGCCAGCGCGGCAAACGCTGATTGAAAATCTCCACACCAGCCCACCAGTGTCGGGCCAAGAGCGCCGATTCCGAATGTCATCATCTGGCTAAAACCAAACCATGTACTTCGGGTCTTCACAGGCACGTAATCTGGTAACAGACTGTTGTAGACCGGCTGGTTCATAAAATGCACGAATCCCAGCAGGCAGCAGGGAATCAAACGCATCGATCCGCTGGCCACTGAAATCCACAACAACAGCGGCACGTTCGCCAGGTACACCATTGACAGCATGGGTGCCAATCGACGTGGGCTGGCGAGACTTCCGGAGACCCATTGCCCGGCAACTCCACAAAACAAAACCAATGCCGCCAGGACGCTTGCGATTGAATCCTGATTGATCGGCAGGAAGTCCAGGCTTCTGACTTCACTCAAGTACCGTTTCAGGAAATGCAGAAAGCCGCCGTAGACAATTCCGGAACACGCAGAAGACAACATCAGAATCACAAACGGGCGAATCTGCAGATTGACGGGCGTAAATATCCGGGAGCGCTGCTGATCTCCCAGACTGATTGCCGCGCAAGTTGCGGCAGCATTTTCGACTGCGTGAGCATTAAACCGTTTGTTGCCCCAATGAAAGATGATTACAAGGCCCGCAGCGATTAATCCCAGCACTACAAAAAACGTCCGCCATGTCGCGTCGGGAATGAGCAAAACAAGTCCGGCCAGCAATGGAGCGCTGCCCAGTCCCAGAGATCCGAATACGCCATGAATCCCCAACGCCTTTGCACGATCGTGCGGCGTTGAGATCGAAGTTATCATCGAAAGTCCAGCCGGATGGTACATGCTGGCAAAGACACCCAGACCAAATAGCTGCAATGCAAGGATTTGTGTCGAGCTGGTGAATGTGAAGGAAACACAGACAACAGCGGTGCCGGTCAAATACAGTGTCAGAACGCGTGAGGCGCCGACGCGGTCAGCCAGCATTCCAGTCAGAAACGCGCCAAATCCGAATGGAATACGCAGCAAAGACCCGTAGTGTCCGGATTGCTCCATTGACAGCTGAAATTCGCTGCACACAACCTGTTCGACGCTCGAAAACGACTGTTCGGCTAAGTGCACCATGGCGTGCGTGAACGATATCACGAGCACCATGGGCAGATATGAACGATGTTGAGACAAACGAAGCTCGATATCAGCGTTGAAGTGCGGCAGCAAGCTCGATCGCTTCTTCAGCGACGTCTGCTGGATCGCTCAGAAATTCGTCCATTGCTTTCTGACTGCTGAACAGCCAGATCCGTTTTCGGAAAACAGCGGCGAATTCCAGGCTGCCTTCGACGCGTTTTTCGTCCTCCAGCATCGCGATTGGACAGGCACCGTCAATCATAGGCCAATAGGTGTCTGGTGAGCTTTGGAATTGCACCTTCTTGTCTTGGCTGGCAAAGTGAAGGGGGTAGCCACGATAGACGATTTGGTGTTTCTCTGCACCGTTCTTCAGTTCGCGATCTTCGAGGCGTCGAGTCGCACGCTGGCGGTGCACGCCGCCAAGAACTACCGGACCCTGCGCCGGCGCGGCAAGACGGTGCGAAAAACCATCGACGTCCTGATCGCCACGTTTTGCATCGAAGAGCAGCACTCGCTGCTGCATCGCGATCGCGATTTCGACCCGTTCGAAGAACTACTCGGCCTTTCGGTCGTACATCCCTGAGCGGCGCAGATACCAGAACACCAGCGCCGCGGTGGCAGCGGCGGGTCCTAACAAGTACCAAGAAGAAGGCAGCCACTCGGTGGAGCTGCCGACCTTGGCCGTCAACGCGCCGTTGGTGATCGCTGCCGCCAGCGCCAGTCCCACCGGGACGCGCGACAAGGCGATCGCCGCCAGCGGCACGATCACGAAGAACAGATTGGCTAGCGCGCGTTCGGGGTTCTGCACGTAGTTGAGCGCGAGGAATGGCAAGGCCGCCCCCAAGGCCAGATGCCGCAGGCGCGTCGGCGCGGCACGAAAGCCGGCGGCCGCGTAGAGCCATCCGAACGCGAACGGAACAAACAGGAAGAAACCCTTGAGCGGCAGGCCCGGATTGTTGGTCCACCAGCGCGCCAGCCACGACCCTTGCGCGAACTGCGCCGCCGGGTTGGTTGCGATGCCCCACCCGAAATAC
>JANOZG010000125.1:0-7874 GCA_031429275.1 Planctomycetota bacterium | reverse complement strand
ACGACCGAATACGAAACTTGCAATCGACGCGGGTCTGGAAATCGGCAAGACTGGCGGCATCGCAACGAACTCATTTTGCCAGACATCAGATCCCGATGTGTATGCTGTTGGTGACGCAGCGGAATATATGACGGCTCCGCTTGGAAGAACGATGCGAGTTCCGCTGGCAGGCCCCGCGAACCGAGCTGGCCGACTGGCGGGACAACATGCGGCTGTCGGAAACTCTGATGCATGCGCGCCAGTCCTAGGCACAGCGATTGTGCGAGTCTTTGACTTGGCAGCGGCGATGACTGGATTGTCTGCGAAAGCGGCGAAGCAGGCGGGCCTAAAGTTTCATTGCGTTACAGTCGTGGCTGGCCAACATGCAGGTTACTTTCCAGGCGCGACTCCGGTGACATTGAAGATTATTTATGCAGATGACGGCAAAGTCCTGGGAGCGCAGGCGATCGGTAAAGACGGTATCGACAAACGCATTGATGTGATCGCGACGGCGATGGCGTTCAACGCGACTGTTCGCGATCTCACGGGCCTGGATCTGGCCTACGCGCCGCCATTTGGTTCCGCGAAAGATCCGATTCATCAGGCGGCGTTTGCGGCGTGCAACCAATTGGACGGATTTGGTGATCTGCTGGATGCCGATGCCGATTTGTCCGGATATCAGGTTGTTGATGTGCGAACAGCCGCCGAGATTGCAAAAACGCCGCTCACCGGCTGCGATTCATTCATCGCCATTCCAGTGGACGAACTGCGTGATCGGCTGCAGGAACTGGATGCGTCCAAACCAACGGTCGTCAGCTGCGGTGTGGGATTGCGAGGCCACGTGGCTCAACGCATTCTCAAGCAACACGGATTCACATCGGTTGCGAATCTTTCCGGTGGTGCTACGCTTCGACGCCGCGCGGTGCAGTGACGGGAAGTTCCGTAGGATGGGTCTCCAGACCCGTCCAGATACAAGCTGATCAGGACGGGACTGGAGTCCCGTCCTACGGCGGTGCGAATTCGAACTCCAGATACGGAGAGATCTATGATGATGCGAATCACGGCAATTGCCTTTCTCCTGCTGTTTTCGATTTCAACAGAGTTTGTTTCGGCCGCTGATCGACCAAACATCGTACTCATCTACTGCGATGATCTGGGATACGGCGACGTCGGGTGTTACGGCGCCTTGGCCGTGAAGACTCCAAACATCGATCGCATCGCCAACGAAGGCTGCCGTTTCACTGATGGCCACTGTGCATCGGCGACATGTACACCGTCCCGATACGCGATGTTGACCGGTGAGTACGCATGGCGTCAGAAGGGAACGGGGATCGCAACAGGCGATGCAAACGCCATCATCAAACCCGACCGAATTACGCTGGCATCAACATTGAAGAATGCTGGTTACCACACCGGAGTTGTTGGTAAGTGGCATCTGGGGCTGGGCGAAGGCAAGGTCGATTGGAACAAAACCATTACGCCGGGACCACGCGAGATTGGCTTTGACTACAGCTACCTGATCCCGGCCACTGGAGACCGCGTACCGTGTGTTTACGTCGAAAATCAAAACGTCGTGGGACTCGATGCAAATGATCCAATCGAAGTCAGCTTTGGTAAAGCTGTTGGCGACGATCCGACGGGACTTGATCATCCCGAGCTGCTGAAAATGAAATGGCATCACGGCCACAATGCGACGATTGTGAATGGGATCAGTCGTATTGGCTTCATGTCCGGTGGTCATGCCGCTCGCTGGAAAGACGAAGACATGGCGGATGTCATTACTGACAAAGCGGTGGCTTTTATTGATCAACATGTGAAGGAACAACAGGAGCAGCCGTTCTTTCTGTACTTCAGTTATCACGACATCCATGTGCCACGCGTTCCTCATCCGCGATTCGTCGGCAGCACAGAAATGGGTCCGCGCGGGGATGTGATTACTCAGCTGGATTGGTGTACCGGCGAGATTCTGAATGTGTTAGACAAACATAATTTGAAAGAAAACACGCTGATCATTTTCAGCAGTGACAACGGCCCGGTGGTGAATGATGGTTATTACGACGATGCCGTAGTGAAACTCGGCGATCACAAACCCGCCGGTCCGCTGCGAGGTGGCAAGTACAGTGCTTTTGAAGGTGGAACGCGGGTTCCGTTTATTGTCTGTTGGCCGGGGCGAGTCAAATCTGCCAGCACATCTGATGCTCTTGTGTGTCAGATCGACTTTCTGGCGTCGTTCGCTGCTTTGACCGGACAAACGCTGGCCGACAACGCTGGCCCGGACAGCCTGAACATATTACCTGCGTTACTGGGCGAAACCTCAACCGGCCGGGATCACTTGATCGAACAAGCCGGTACGCTGGCGCTGCGTGTGGGCAACTGGAAGCTGATTGAACCGAATAAAGCCCCTGCCGTATCTCAAAACGTCAACATCGAAGTTGGCAATGGTCCACAGCCGCAGCTGTATGATTTATCCACCGACCTCGGCGAACGCCACAACGTTGCAGAGCAGCATGCCGATCGAGTCGCGGAGATGGTTGCTAAGCTGAAGCAGCTCAAAGATGCTGGTCGCACGCGGTAGCTGGAATCCATAGCAGCGCGCTTAAGGCGAGCGGGGGATGTAAATCCCCTGATCCTCCGCGTGGCTGAATGTATAAATCAGGGGACTCACGTCCCCCGCTCGCCAGTCGTTCCCACATCTTCTTTCGCGAGCAGAATCATCGCCGTCCTGCATTCAGAATTCCAGCGCATCCAGATCGGCGATCAGCTGATCAATTTCATCGCGGACTTTTTGTTTAACGCCGACGGACATTCCGACAGCTTCACGACCGTCCAAGATCAGCTCTCGATCGCGTTCTTTCACAGCCATGTCGATCGCCGATTCTCCGCTGTCGCCGCCAAAGAGTTTTGACAGGTCTATTTTGAGTCCACCGACTTCGCCCTGTGCTCCAGCGATTGCCGGTACTTTATGTTGCGGAAAGATGATCGCATTTTCCGGGCAAACACGACTGCAGGCCGGGCAACCTTTTTTGCAGCTGTCCTGTTGCTCAACCAGAATTCGGTCCAGCGCATCGACGCCATAAACTCCAAACAGGCAGAAATCGATACACTCCATGCAGTTCGTGCAGCGACTGTAATCGATGACCGGATACCAGCGGCGGCCCGTGTCTTCCGGAAGCGATGCCTTGTCTTCCAATGTGGCATTGCCGCTGTCGAAGGCCCGGCGGGCTTCGAGCATTCTTTCCGGCTGAAGATAACGCTCAAGTTGCTCGGCCTTTGGTGAGCCGCCAATCCAGCTCATCAGTTCCACAGTCTGAACCGTGTTCTCGCTGGCGATGCGACGTACCTCGCGAATGAAGTCGTCAGCGTTTGCCGAACAACGCAGATCGATCGCGTAGACGCGCCGGTTGGGCACGTTCACGCTGCCGATTCCGTTGTTGTCCTTCGATGCCAGTTCGTCTGAGTCTTCATCTTCTTCGGCGTCATCGTCGGCAGACTTCAGCAAGCTCAAGCCTTCGTGACCGCGCACACCGCTGCGGTCCAGTGTCCAGCGCGCGGCGCGGTCGTAGAGCCAGCTCAGGACGACCAGGTTGCCGGGAACTGACCGCAGGAATAACATCCCCGTGTGATCCTGCGACATGTCGTACAGATGCGGGACGAGCGACACATCGACGCCAGGTTCGGTGAGCAGAATCGTGGCGATGTCTTCTTCCAGCTGTCGGCGCACGGGATTGCGTCCCTGGCCCTGACTGATGACGACTGTAACTTTGCTGTTTGCCATAACTAGATCATGCTCAGCTTGAGAATCAAGGTTCTCGCGTTCAAATGTAGGACGGGTCTCCCGACCCGTCTTGGTCCATCGGGTCAGGACGGGACTGGAGTCCCGTCCTACGGTGGCTACGATTCGTTAACCTGCCCTTTGATGGTTCTTTGAGCATCTTCCCAGGCAGAGTTCAAAAACTCAACGTATTCTGCCGCAGAAAGTAAAATCGCCGCAGGTTCGAACTCATACAGCCAGCCGGAACCGTAATTGTCAGCGTTAATCCCTGAAGGATCGTTCAGTAGCTGTGGATTGAAGCTTGTCACGCGTCCGGCACAAGGAGGAAACATCGACGACACGGCTTTGGCGCTTTCGATTTCCCCAATTTCCTGCTGATCGCGAACGATTGTGTCGGGATCAATCGACCATTCCAGAAAATAGACGTCCTGCAGCAGCCGGACCGAATAGGACGTGAAGCCAACTCGGTAACTGCCCCCGTCGCATTTCTGCAGCCACAGATGCCGCTTGGTGTACTGGCGGTCATTGGGAATCTGGGCTTTGAACTGGCCCATCATAAAAAAAATCGGTTCGGACATATTCAGCCTGACGGCAGGAGTGTGCAGTGAATTCTGATTCATTCGATATTGAATACTTTACCGGCAAACGATCCACGAATCCATCAGGAGATGGGATATGCTCTAATCATCCGTTTCACCAAACGCCTCCAGCAGATCAATAAACTCAGGCGAGAGACCAGCTTGCAGTCTTGCTTCGCGCTGGAACAGATCGCCGCGAGCTTTGGACGGACGAATGGGCCAATGCAGAGCGCCGGTCCAGGCGTCCCAGTCAGATACGCCCTCAGGCTTCAAGCGTCGAAGCCAGTTCAGACCGAATTCAACGTGTTTGATTTCGTCTTTGTGAATGGCCCGCATGACTGCGGCGCTGCGGCGGTCACCGGCGTCGCGAAAGTACTGTTCGAATTCCGCCGTATGATCCAGATTTGCACCTTCAAACACCAATGGCAATCCGGCGACATATTCCAGTGTTGTGCTGTAATCCTGCGCCTTCTTCCAGATCCAGCCGTTCACGGGCAAGTCTCCGAAATTGATTCCCAGTTCTTCGCAACGCTGGACGTGCATGCGTGTGTGTCGTTGCTCATCGAACATCACATGCGCAAGGCCCATTCTGAAGTCTGCAGGTGCGTCCGGGAATGCCAGCAGCACCATTGCCATGACTTCCAACGCCTGCAATTCATGATTCGCCATCACATGATGTGCGATGGCCCGTTTCTTAAGGTCCTTCAACGATTCTGCTTTTGGCATATTCGGTGCGGTTTTTCGCGCGGCGAACTGCAGATCCGCCGGTCGTGTTGGTTCTGAGACTCGAACGGCAACGCCAGGAATTTCGTCTGTCAGTGCTTCTGTGATGCGCGTGATTTTGCGACTCAGATCATCTGAGTACAAAACCAGCTCAGCCAAGGCGCGAAGTTCCATGTCTCAACGCCCGTTTAATTTGCTGGAGTGGTCAAAACGGCAAGACAGGCTGCTGCGGCCGTTGCAACATTGAGCGATGGGACGGGCCCTAACGGCGGCAGCGAACAAAGCTGATCGCAGCGTTCGCGCGTCAATCGTCTTAAACCTGCGCCTTCATTGCCCAGAACCAGCATCCAATTTCGATCACGCTGCACTTTATAAATTGTAGAATCGGCTCGCTCGCATGTCCCCAGAACCCAGATCTGATTCTGTTGAGCTTTCTCCATGGCCTGTGCCAGATTTGCGACCACGGCAAAAGGAACGTGTTCCGCTCCACCCGCTGAAACATCGCAGACCGTCGCATTCACAGATGCGCTGCGATCCTTGGTCAGCACAATCCCACGGACTCCAAAGAATCCCGCCAGTCGAAAGATCGCTCCCAGATTCTGCGGATCCTGCACCTGATCGAGAGCCAGCCACAGACCGGTGGATGCTTCTTCGGTATTCCACAGATATTCGAGCGGAATCGGTGACGGTGGTTCGACCGTTGCGGAACCGGCACCCGTGCGTTCTGTTTCGCGGCCACCGCGTCCGCCGCGCTGGTCTTTCTGATCCGGCGCTCCGATGCGGACGGCAACATTATTCTGCCTTGCCAGAGTGACGACAGAATCCCATGGTTCGCCAGCATTTTCGGAATGTACGCGAACCAGTTTTACAGCCTTGGGACGTACTTCCAGAGCGGCTTTGATACTGTGTGGATTACGGAGTTCAAGCATGATTTGGCTGGCAGATGTTCAACAGTGGACGCGAATCGTAAGTTACGGAGGGTAACGAAAACGACTGACATGTGCCACGATGCTCGACACGGGTTGAAAAACGCTCGACCGAAAGAAGCCTGCCGATTTTGTCGACAGAATCCGCTCACGTAGTTCGCTTGACGAAAGAGATGGAGTCGCTGTCTGGGCTGTGCGAGAAATAGCAATTTGTTCGATTTCTCAAGAATTTGATGACGTCATTTCTGTTCCGAGGGAAACATCGATTTCCGGACCATCCTGTCTGCCGAGCCTGCTTTCAATGGCGATGACGTGGACTTAAGCAATCCATGTGGTGTCAGGACCGTTTTGTGGATTTTTGTGCTTTTTGTGGCTAGAAAACAATTCGTACGCAATCGTGATTTTGCTAGCCACGAAAAACACGAAGAGACACAAAAAAATCGCAGCACCATGATCGCGAGTTCGCACATTGGCGATTCAGGCTGAGCCTATACTCCAGCAAACGGCCATGGATCAGAACAAAACTCACGCAAGTATTGCATGGGCCTTTTGCTATTTGTCGCACAGTGCAGGCGGTGTTGATACAAATCAGGCGAAGAATCTAATTTGGTGGACTAATTTGCTGTGACGGCCAGCTTGCGATTTGTCGGCGTTTGCTGATCTGCGTCTGCCATTCATCAATCATGCCTCGCATCCGTTCGCGATCCAATTCATCAGCCGGGCACTCCAGCAAAGCGAGCTGCAACTGTCGAATCGCCTCACGTTCCTGGCCTCGTGCGTGGACAGTGAGTGCCATCTGAATTCGCAGGATCGTCATTTTTGGATATTGCTGAATGGCATGCGTCCAGAGTGAATCGGAATTCTGCCATACTGGCATGTGCTGCAGCGTCAGAGTCAAACAGGCCGCGATCGAACCAATGGCGACCATTCCTCGCAAGCTGTTGCCGATGGTCTGTACGACAGCCGCTGCGTCTGATTCGGCAAATTTCACAAGACGATGTACGGCACTGGCAGCCATCGCAAAGACGATGATGCTCGGCAGATAAAGATAACGATCATTCATCAAAGTCGTGATTCGAAAGAAATTCAGGACCGGAAAGAGCAATAGCAGGAAGCTGCAGGCTCCAAGAATCCACATCGGATGCGACTTGCGAATTCTCCAGAACGCAAATCCGACAGCGGCCCACGCGATGCAGCCGTAGAGGACCTTCAGGCCGATGCCGCTTGTGGCAGGATCATACATGACGCACAAATCAGTCGGACAGAACAGCATCCCGATGTATTGCCACAGGATTGTGACATCGATCGCGATAATGTGCAGCAGACCGAACTCCATGTGTCCGCGCACACCACCCAGAACAGTATTCTGTGCGCCGGCGGTGTACAGCAACAGCAGCAGTGAAAGCAAACCCGGGATGACCTGTCGCGCGATGGCTGTGGGAGTTTTTTCACGTCGGATCAGCACATCGTACAGCAATACAATCGGCGGAAATACAATCGCCAGCGCTTTCGAAAACAAAGCCGCGATCAGCAGGCCAACATACCATGCATCCTGCTTCGCCGTCACCTCCGGACGAAGACGAATAATGGCGGCCCACAACATGAATGCACTGCACAGCAGGCCTTTGCGGGATGAGATCCAGACAACACTTTCGATCTGAACCGGATGCACAAGAAAAAGTGCCGCCGTTAACCACGCAACGAATGAATTGCCCGTCAGTTGCCGGAGCAGCAGGAACACAAGAACTCCGTTTGCCAGATGCAACAAGACGTTTGTCGCATGATAGCCGCATGGGTTCTGTCCCCAGAGTGTATGGTCGATCAGGAACGAAAAAATCGTGAGTGGCCCATAGTTGCGCGTCACAGTTTCTGTGGCGACGCCCCACAAGTTCGATG
>JANOZG010000124.1:0-5686 GCA_031429275.1 Planctomycetota bacterium | reverse complement strand
CCTGATCATTGTTCTGCATCCCTGCGGAACGTGTTTCAGGTTTGAGGTTTGTAGCGGTGATATGAATGATTTACCTAGAGGGATTTCCCACATGGGATATATTTCCATACGCCGCGAGGGATTCTCCTCACGATGCATGTTTTTCCGATTCAGTGAAGCATGGAGACTCTCGCGCGATGCTGATAAACACTCTGTTTTGCAGAGCACAATTACACCTACGTGTGTTTATCAGTCCAGTCGCAGGGTGGTGATATTGGAATGCCGCCAGGAGTTAGTCTTCATCGTCCGATTCACCATCTGACTCATCGTCATCATCGCTTGAGTGCTCATCAGTCTCATCATCAAGCGTCAACAGGTCGTCGGAATCAAGATCACCCCATGACTGATCCAGAGCCGCCTCGTCCTCTGTTGGATCAAGCATCTGCTCTTCTGACAGCTCCGTCAGTTCCGGCGGTTCGACATCGTCTTCCTGACTTGCGCGCCACTTTGTCACGCCTTCAAAATCGTCGGCCGATTCATTGCGACCACGCAGAATCAGGCGGATTGGCACCTCTTGAAATGGCGTAAATTCACGGAGAAAACCGAGCAAGTAACGCTTCCACGATTCATCCAGCAGAGCTGGTTCGTTGCACTTAAGTACGATCGTAGGTGGAGATCCCGCAACCTGCGACGCAAAGAATATCTTGGGACGACGGTTGGCTCGAATCGGCGGTGGGTTCCTGTCGATCGCGGTTCGGACGGCTTTGTTGAGTCGTCCGGTGCTGATGCGTGCGTTAGCCTGCTTGTAAACCGATCGTGCAAGGTTTAACAGCTTCCGAATGTTCTTCCCGTCTTTCGCGGTGATAATCGCAATCGGAACGTGACGCATGGAACTGAAGGACTCCGTCAGGTACTTCGACCATTTGTCGGTCGTCATTTCCATGTCCAGAGCGCGATCCCATTTGTTGATCACAAAGATGCAGGGCTTGTAGTGCTCGCTGATTTCTTCGACGAGCTGCTTATCGACGCGCGAAACAGTTTCTGTTGCATCGAAGAACATCAACACAAGATCCGCACGACGAATGCTCCGCTGAGCCCGGACAAGGCCATAGAATTCAATGTCGTTCGCCAGACTCTTCTTTTTGCGGACCCCAGGCGTATCGATCGCGACGAAAGCTTTTCCATCCACTTCGAATCGTATGTCGATGCTGTCTCGCGTCGTGCCGGCGATTTCGCTGACAATCACACGTTCGCATTGAGCCAACTGATTAATGAACGTACTCTTCCCAACATTTCTGCGTCCGACAACTGCGATTCGCATATCGGCTGGCGACAGCAGCACATCGCCTTCTGCTGTTTCCGTCGATGCCGCTGTTGGCAGCAATTCCACGATCTTTTCGATGAGTTCAAAGCGGTTGCGATTGGCTTTGACGCTGGTCGTCATCTGGGGCACATTGCAAAGCTGCAAAAACGAAGAGGCTTCGTGGTCCAGATTTGTCGAATCACACTTATTAACGACCATCAACGTTGGTTTGCCCATGCGTCGAAGTCGATCGGCAACCTGTTTATCAAGCGGCGTGAGGCCTGCTTTGGCGTCGACCACAAACATCATCAGATCGCATTCATCCAGACCATTCTGTATCTGGCGTTCAATATCTTCGGACAGATCATCGCTGTCCACAATGCCGATACCGCCGGTATCGACGAGTTCGAAATAGCGATCATGCTGATGCATAATCCACGTGACGCGGTCGCGTGTGACTCCGGCAGTCGGATCGACAACGGAAATCAGTCGCTCCGCCAGCCAGTTCAGCAGCGAGCTTTTTCCGACGTTTGGGCGACCAACGATCGCCACTTTCGGAATTCCCATGATGCTGTACTCTCAGTTCTGACTTGATCGGCGATAAATTTTGAAACATGCTTGTGATACTGCAAGGTATCGTGGTGCCGTTTCATGTTCATTCGACGAGCGGCCTATCCTTGTGATTTTCCGGAGAACGCGGCAATTTTCGTGCAAAACGACTACACTGCGGAGCGATTCGACATTTCCGGGCTTTCGCCCCCTTCTAATGAGCACTGTCCATGCGCCCGCCGATTCTTGATCGCGAAGAATACATCGAACAGGCCTATTTCTTCCGCGTCTTCCGCGAACGACTGCAGGAAAACGTGCCGTCCCAGGAAATCCTGCAGACCATTCAGGAAGAAATTTTGGCGACGACTCGCTTACCAATGGCGATCGATTTCCTTCGCACCGAAATCCTGCACAGCGGGCGGATCAGCGATGCGATGCAGCGATTACCACATTATTTCGCTCAATTCCAGACGTACGTCATACAGCGGGCTGAAGACGACGAAAGTCGCTTTGAACAAATTGTCGCCCTACAGATGCTGGAAAGCGAAGCAGCCTATCGCGCCAGAGGTGCGTCGCCGTCCGGGATGTTCGTGTACCAGTTCGAATGCATCGCTCGCAATCGGCTGGGTTATGCGGAAGGACTCAAGGCCATGGCCATGGACCCACTGTACTCGGATGAATGGGGGCGTTGGATTGTGCGATTGAGCAATGAACTGGGCAGCAAGGAACTTGCGGAAACCGTCTATTTGGCTTCGCAGCATTTTGTCAATCGTCGAACAACGCAGAGTTCAAACAAGACCGCGCTGGCGGCTCCAGCGAATACTCCGGCTATGTTGTTTGGAGATCAGGAAGGCCGAATTGCGCGGGCCAATATCGGTCGTGATCCACTCTTCTTCTTTGCGGCACTGCAGCGGCAGCTTGATTACCCCGCCGTACCTCGGTCACAAAAAGCAGACGCCTATCACAAAATGGATCCGGCACTGGAGGCGCGTTTCAATAAACTGGAACAACGTCTCAAGATTATTGAAATGGAAACGAAGGGTGGCATTGACTTGAAGCAGTTCTATAAAACTCCGGATAGTGTCGATGATGTGTAACGTTTGACAGGCCGTCAGTATCTCTTCGCAATCGGAATTCCACTAATGCCCCTCGTAAATCCAGTGTCGCCAGAACAAGCCACCGACAAAGCAGCGCAGGCCTATGAGCGTATTCGTGAAGTGCTGGAGGTGTCTGAAATCCCGGAGGTTTTCCAGTACATGGCGAATGTGCCCGCCTTCGTACATGACTTCTTCATGAATTTTCGCAAGTTCGTGCTTACCGCTGGCAAGCTCGATGAAAAACGAAAACTCCTTATCGCATGTGTTGTCGCTGGCCAGACGGGAAGCATGAAATGGCAGGAATATCTGCAAACGTTCGCCGCCGCCAGAAACGTCTCCGCGGCGGAAATTACTGACGCGCTGGCCATTGGAGCCACGAATTCGATGTACAACGTACTGTTCAAATTCCGCGATATTGCTGGAACAGACGTGTTTGATGGGATGAGCGTCGGCCTGAGGGCGCATACGTTTCATGGCACCTCACTGGACGATATGACGGTCGAACTTATCAATTTGGCTCTCAGCGACATTAACGGCTGCAAGCCCTGCACGGCCGCTCATGTCCAAAAAGCTCGCCAAACCGGACTTTCTGACGAAGCCATTTACGAAGCCATCCAATGTGCGGCGACGATGATTGCCGGAACGCAGTTTCTGAGATCGATCGGAATCTCGTGATTTGATGTTCGTGAATTCACCCGTGCGAAACACGATTGATTTCCGGTCAAAAGCCTTGATTTCCTGCTCGAAAGCTGCCATCCTTCCCGGCTTCGCCGCTCCCCGGTCTCCACAGGGAAGTGAATTTAGGCCTGTTTATCAAAACTGTTGAGTGTTTTCGGAGTTGTTGAGATGCACATTCGCAAGGGTGACGTAGTTGAAGTGGTTTCTGGGGACGATTCAGGAACTCGCGGCACCGTAAGGTCCGTCGATCGAAAAAACGGCAAGGTCGTCATCGAAGGCGTGAATAAAGTCTACAAGCACGTCAAACGCGGTCATCCCAAGAGCCCACAGGGCGGTCGTTTGCATTTGGAACTGGGGATTGACGCGTCGAATGTGATGCACATCTGCCCTCAGACCGACAAGCCGACACGCGTTGGTGTCAAAGTCAATGCTGATGGCAGCAAAGAACTGATCGCCAAGCGAAGCGGGGTTGCAATCCGCCAAATCCTTAACGCAAAGAAAAGCTAAACTTCCAGAGAAGTTTTAGTCAACGAATATACCTAACGGGCCGTGCAGCGATCGCTTCACGGCCCGTTTTGCGTGTCAGCCACCCACCCAGAAATCAAGATCGGGAAGCCGAGTGTGATAATCGTCCGAGGTATCACGAAATGGGCATTAAGTGCGTGAACAAACGACTGGCAGTAAGATTGCAGTCAGAACGATATCACATGCGTTATCATCCCGCCTTGAATCGTCCTTTCAATTTCACGATCGGTTCGTCATGACACAACGACTCACTCTGCCGGTTTCCGATCCGACAGCGATCTTTGAACTTTTTCGAGGCAGCTATGGCACTGAGCTATTAACAGTAGCGGTGGCTCATTTTGATTTGTTTGGACGACTTGCCAGGCAACCGAGGACACTCGCAGAACTGCAGGCGGATTTGAATCTTGCGGAGCGTCCTGCGATTGTTCTGACCACCGCGCTGCGGGCGATGCAGCTGATTGAGAAAGATTCGACGGGTCATTTCTTTCTCACGCCGATCGCGGCCGAGCATCTGGTGCGTGGTGAAGAATTTGACGTTGGCAGCTATTTGAGTCTGGCCGCAACATCACCCGGCGTCGTTGAAATGGTTCAGCGACTTCGAACCAATCGTCCGGCGGGTTTGTCCGGCGACGAATCGGGAGCCGCATTCATCTACCGCGACGGCATGAAGTCGGCCATGGAACAGGCTCAACTGGCTGAACATTTTACACTCGCTTTATCCGGCAGAGCGAAAAACGTCGCGCCGGTCCTTGCGGAGAAAATCCAGTTAGACGACGCGAAAACCCTGCTCGATGTCGGCGGAGGAACTGGCATCTACAGCATTGCTTTCCTTCGAGCGAACTCGGAACTGCAGGCCATCGTTTTTGATCGACCTGAAGTTCTGAAAACTGCCGAACGCTTCGCTGCCGAATACGGTGTTTCGGATAGAACCCAGTTGATGGCGGGCGACATGTTCGCAGATCCGCTGCCGAAAGCGGACGTCATTCTTTTATCAAACATCCTGCATGACTGGGACGTCGCGGAATGCCAATCGCTTGTCGATCGTTGTGCCGCAGCGCTCAATCCTGGTGGTCGGCTGATCATTCACGACGTGCTGCTCAACGATGAACTCGACGGCCCATTACCGATCGCTTTGTATTCGGCGGCACTGTTCACGTTCACCGAAGGCCGCGCGTACAGTGCCTTGGAATACAGCCGTTGGCTTGGCAATGCGGGGCTGCATACGCAACCTGCGGTTTCAACACTGATTCACTGCCACGCAATCATTGGACAGAAGTCGTAGATCTTTCTTGTTCTGATCCGGGAAGAATTGCTGGTGCGTATTGCTGCGGCATGACACCTCACAACGCTGTGGCACCTCAAAACACGCTCCCTATCACACCCTTCTGCCTCTGCATGCCGGCCTTGAATTCGACACGTTCGCCACGAGCATCGGAACGATGACTGGGCTGGGGTGGTGTAGGCCGCGTTTAGAGTCTTACTCTGAATCATAGGCACACGGTGTGTCTTTAAAGAAGTCAACAACGTGAGCGGCCAATGTCAACGAGCCGGGAGG
>JANOZG010000123.1:0-2396 GCA_031429275.1 Planctomycetota bacterium | reverse complement strand
GTGTAGAGGGGTCCGCCATGACTAAACATTCGATCCGGGCTTGTGCCACCATGCCAGTTGATGACAAGTTTTGTTTCTTCGCCAGGTTTCAGGATGTCCTTTTCCACCGAAAACGTGGTGCATTTACAGGTCGCCTTACCGCTCTTCATGACCAGATCTGCATCACCTTCATTGCGGATCACGAATGCATGCGAGTTTTCGGCCTTGATCGCCATGCGACCAAATGCGAAATTCGTTTCATCATAGGCTAACTTCGGCCATGGCCCGCTTTCAGAAACCTCCGGACGATCCACAGGCGTAGTCGCACCGCTGCTTTTTAAGTCCTGAACAGGAAACTTGGCCGGAATCTTCAAACCTTCTGTTGAAAGATGAACATCTTTTGGAGCATTGCTTCCTAATACTACGACGCCCCCAATCACTGCAGCGCCCAGCGTGAGCATCAATCCGACGATCAATAGTGGTTTGTTCATATCAGTAATCTCAGATACTTGTTCGACTCAAATCTACTCGTTCGCAATTCGTTCCATTGTAGCCAACTGGTCTACCGTCAGAAAACGATCAGCATGTCCCCAGGAACGATTCATCTTCTCCAATTCCAATACTCGAACGGCAGCCACCCTTGCCGCGTCCACATCCTCTGCACCGGCGGAATCGAGCCGTTCCGCAAGGCGATACAACGCATCAACGGAAGATGGGTACAGGCTGGAAGCCGTGTGAAGATCCTGAATGGCCAGTTTTCGTAGCTCGTGATCACCGCACAGCAGACCAGCATTCCAGCGAACTTCGGCTCTCAAACGGTAGCTGAAGCTGTTACGGCGATCCGCCTGGATCAGATCTTTGCAGGCTTGCAAAGCACTGTCTGTCAGCCCTCGAATTTCCTCATCGCCATTGTTGATGCCACCAGAGGTTGTTCCTTTTGTCCCAATTTCCGCTGCGCGCAGTGCTGCAGCCTCCGAAAGACGATACGACAAAACCTCTGCAATTCGTTGGCGCGGAGTTGGGCTTTGGCGATCTGACTGCCGAGCTTGCTGAAACTGGTCCATGGCTCTGGCAGGAAACTGAGGATTATTCAGCATCGAATTCCCGTTCTGGACGGCGTTTTCGGCCGCAGTGACGGGAAGCAAGCCTATTTTCGCCACCAGGACGAATAACGACAAACAGGCGACTGCACTCATCAGCCTGCGGTATCGGGCATTCGATTTTCTGGCAGGCAAGGTGCCACCATTTGGATGATTTTCGATGCTGATCGCCAGAACCAGCAACAAAGTGATCATCACGGCAGGCATTTCAAATCCGCCAGCTGCCAACAGGTTCACCATCATAGTCGTCGCGGCGGCAACGCAGGTCGTTGCGTCGATTGGCTGGAAACTTGCTTTGCCGCGAGAAATCATCAGCGAAACTCCCGCCAGCAGCAGCATTCGGACAGGTTGCGAAGTCCATTCGTCCGATCCGTTAAACCACGTCCAGGTCAAATGCAGGAAAAATCCGCCCAACATGCCCCAGACAGCGATCTTCAAAGGAGGACGACGCACTGCGGTCATCGTTTTCTGTTCTGTCGCCGAGTCGATCAGGCTCGATGAAAGCGGACGTTTTATCAGCCGCCAGCCCGTGCAGCCAATGAGCAACAAGAGTCCGAACAGACCGATCAGACCGCTGGACGACCATGCATCCAGCACAAAATTGTGCGGATCGCGAATCTCTTCGCTGGTCTCATCGGCCTTGTATTGCAGATACGCTTGCCGAAAATTTCCGGGCCCAGGACCTGAAAGCGGTTGATGCTGCAGCATCCGAAGCGTACCGCTCCAGTACAGTAATCTGAATTGCAGCGAACGAGGCGATTCCAGAATAACCTCTTTGTCAAGACCTCCAACAACGACTCCAATGCCAACTGCCATCGCCGCGATCAGACTACCGGCGACCAGCCATCGAAACAGATTTTGAATTGCGGTAACCCGGATCTGCCGAATCAGAAGAATTCCGATTCCAACGCAGCAGCCCAGCCATGCCGACCGACTCTTGGTCAGGATCAGACAATAGGCAATAAGGCAGATCTGAAACAACAGCAATGCTTGACACAGCCGAGAGATCTTGACCCGCGAAGTTCCCTGCGGATCGCCAACAGTCAATGACGCCTGCCCGATCATCAGTACCAGTCCTGTTGCCAGAATTCCAGCAAGTGTTTTGGCAAGCGAAATTGTGGCAAACGGTTGTGAACTGCTAAGGAGCCGGTTCTCCCACGCGATTCGCGACGTGCCGTGCATCGGAATATCGTGTTCCTGGAATTCTCTGGTGATTTCGCTGATTCTCGACATCTGCGATCCGTTTCCATTCGCCAACGCCTGATCAAGTTCGCTTCTCAAATCGCGATACCACTGTTGCTGTTCCGCATAGAAAAC
>JANOZG010000122.1:0-5770 GCA_031429275.1 Planctomycetota bacterium | reverse complement strand
AACTGTTTCCATCCGGACAAACCGCTCGCCGGAACTGACAACAGAATGGCATCCGCTTCTTTGCCTGTCTTTACGCGCCAGAATCGATTGACGAGTTCTTTGCCTGCTGACATAACGTCTTCTGGAAGTCCAGCCAGTATCGCGAGCGGAGCGTCCCCTGCACCGGGTACGACCTGGACAGTAAATTGAGTGCCCAGAAGCCAGCCGACTTCATCCACCAGTTGCCGATAAGGTCGTTCGTCATCCGGCGTGAGTTCCGGATGCCCTTGAGCTCGCGCCTGAAGGATGGCATCGTTCTCTGAAAACGCTGGAAAGACGCTGCTGGTCGTTCCCTGAAATCCCAGCAAACTGTCAAAACAAATCACGCCGATCGTGATCAACAGATCCGCATCGGAAATTCGTCGATTGACGTAAATGCGTTCACCGGCGACTGAGCTGGCAACATAACTCAGCTGAGATGTTTCACCAGGATCGTGAATATGTAAAGTCAGTTGCTGCTGCAGGTGAAGTGGCAACCTTTCCACCAAGCCACCCCACCTCGTGTTTGTGGGATCTGGTGGCAGCATCAGCGAAAGAGTGATTCCTTCGCCCGGGACTGACTGAAGTTGTTCACAGACGAGTGCAAGCAGGTCAATCGAGTCTGGTGTATCGGGATCAATCACGATTGCAACTGAATCGCCCGGGACGACGCAGCGGGCTAGCTCTGGTAAACCCATTGGCTGCAGAATCGCATTTCGGCACTGTTCCGAAATCATCTGAGGAGCTTCGCCAGCAGTCACCAGCAGCTTTAGTTTTTTTGAATCGACAGTTGCTGAAAGGCGACCGCTGCGAAGTGTGATAGATTCCGATTGCATGTCAGCGTTTCTTGCCTTTACGTGTATCCTTTTCGCGCTGCTGTTCAGCTTGATCTCGAGCGTTTTGAGCGGCATCCAGCAGCTTCTGCATAAAACCCGGCGGCTTTTTGGTTTCTGCCGGAGCAGCGGTTCTGGCTTTCGCTTTTGATGCCGGCTTCGAGGTGCTTTCAGGCTCGATAACTTCAACAGAAGCCCCGGACTTCGGTGTCATGGAGCCTGTTCCGAGTAATTTGCGTTCTGCGATACTCCACAGACTAGATGCGATGAAGTAGATACAAAGCCCGGCTGGCTGATGCCAAAACATGGCACCCATAAACAGCGTCATCATGTTCATCATTTTGTACTGAGCCTCCTGCTGCTCATCAGCTGCAGGCGGCATGAACATTTTTTGCTGCGTCAGAAACAGTCCGACCGTACACAGTGGCAGTAAGCTGAAGTCAAAACCCAGATACGGCAGGCTGAATGGCAGACGGAACAACGCATCCGGTGCTGCAAGGTTGTCGATCCAAAGCAACTTCTGCAGTCGGAGATCTACTGCTGAATTCAACGCGGTATACAGGCCAATAAAGATTGGCATCTGAAGGAATAGCGGCAGGCAGCCACCAATTGGATTAATGTTGTGCTTCCTCCAAAGTTCCATCTGTGCCTTTGCCATTTTTTCGCGGTCATCACCGAATTTTTCTTTTAGCTCCGCAAGCTTCGGTTGCAGTTCTTTCATTCGAGCTGCACTGATGGCCTGCTTGCGTGAGATTGGAAACATGCAGCCGCGAACAAGGACGGTCAGTGAAATGATGGCCAGAAAATAAGGCATACCCCAACTGAAAAATGTGTCCAGCAGGAAGTGCATGCCGCGAGCGACAAACCCAAACATGCCGTAATTCAGAACATCGGCGGCTTCCATTGGAGCCGGGTCCAGCAACTCACGACGTTTGGGGCCTGCAAAAAACGCAAACTTATGCGTCACCGAATCTCCTTCACCTTTTGCCTTCAAAGCAACAGGATTGGACGCCATCCGAACGCTGATATCGGAAAGACGAGGTTCAGTCTGATCCGCCGCGATCAAAACAGGAAAGGTGCGCTCAATCCACTTCGTTGCAACGTCTGTTTGAACTTCTTTCGGTCGAGTATCCAATGGTGCAACCAACGCGGCAAAGAACTGAACATCGACACCCGCGTAGCGAAACGGCGAGGTCCACTCGTTGTCTTCCCGCAAGCGATCGAACAGTTCTTTCTGCGATAGAGGACGACCTTCTTCCTCTTCGATCGTGCCTACGAATTTTTGGACAGTGCCAGCAGCGGTGGTGACACCTTTTGTGCCGTCCATAAATTCAATATGAATGTCGCGGTACTTGGATGTGTGTTCCTGGTTTTCGAGCAATACGCCGACTGGTCCCTGAATTTCATATTCGACCGTCTTTGGCTTGTCTGATAGATTCGTCATTTCAATGGCGACCTGCAGCGTATAGAACGATGCATCTTCGCGCCAGGCTTTTTCAAGTTCTTTCCCCGTGAGCGCAAGACGCGGCAATGTATATGCCTTGCGAACAATCAACGATTGGTCTGGAGCCTGATATTCGAAAGTCGCAGACGAGCCTTTCTCGTTCTGGTCTGTGCCAGCCAGCTTCCAATGAACAGTTTCCAGTGTCTGTCCGGTTTTTTGCAATTGCCGATCAATGGCCGCAAACGCGGTTGAAAATGTGCGGTCTGCGGTCGTATTGTTTCCTACGATTCTTGCTTGTTGCGTCTCATCTTTCAGGTCGCGAAATTGGGGCGACGTCAGTCTAACGCTTTCGATCGCGGCACCGGCGGATGTCAAATCAACAGCCAGCGCGTAGCCACTGTCTGGATCGACAGAACCCAACGTTAATGCTTCGCTTTGGTAGTCCGCAATTTTGATTTCTGCGTCTGTAGCCGCAGGGGCGTCTGGACCAGCTGGATCACCTGCTTCGGCTTGTGCAGCCTGTTGTGGATCGGTTGCAGCCTTCTCAGCCAGAGCTTCAGCAGCTTTCGGTTTCTTTATTTCCTGAGGAAAGAACTTTGGGCCGATGTACTGAGTCCAAAGAATCATGAACAACAGCGAAGTCATCAGGAAGGTAAAAAGGCGACGGTTTTCCATAGAATCCAGCCACAAAGCAAGCGTGGTCGCTGTAAAGACTTAAGCCCAGGCGTCGTAATGCCATGCCATCCGACGCATCCGCAGGCCACATTGAAGGCGGGCAGGATACCCGAACAGAACGCAGACGTGTATTCACGGATCTTTAGAACCGCGCTTTCCCTGCAGTTTTCTGCAATCCGGAAGTCATAGCTCAAACGCGGAAACGGAAAGTTTCACAGACATAACGCCACAACCAATAGGCTGCAGTGCGATTCGATATAATAAATCGCCCATTTCCCCTCATTCCTGGCTTCAGCAGGCTGGCTTCCTTTTGATTCTCGCCGTCTGCGAAATGCAATTCAGCAATGGCCCGATACGCTGTGCTCGCGAGTTGTTCCTGACCCTGCTGATTGGCCTTTGTCGCCAAGGGCCCGTGAAAACGAGTTGTCAGCGATTCTGGAGCCATGACTTCGCCCTTGGGCGAAATCAAGTGGACTCGAGTCAGGAAAGTGATATCCGCCAGATGATCAAGCTTAATTTCAAGCGGCATTTCGTCTTCGAGATCGTCGCGATCACCTTGATCGATGTACATGACAGCGTGAAGTTTTTCCGACGGCGCAATGCTGGCAATTTCCTGACCTGCCTCCAGGAGACATCCGGCGTTTTCCAAATCGAGCGGCGTACCCGTCCAGCGTCCGAGTTTCATCGTATCGACTTCATTACGCGGCGGTTCGGGAACTCGCTTGGCGGCAATGAGCGTTCCACTGGTGGTTGCTCGCACGACTCTCTTCAGATTCAAGCGAACTGTTTTCTTGATCTGCTGTTCCAATTCCAATGCTTCAGCGATTGCGACGCCTTCACCGGCAGCATCCTGAATAGTGTTGTATTCACGAATGTCTTCGGTCCGATAGACCCAATTGCGAACGTGCTGCAACAGTTCATCATGCCGACGCATATCGTCAGGGCTTTCCAGAACGACGATCACATCGCCAGAAGTTACCGATTCTCCATTGCGTCGAATTCGAGTGTACTCTTCCGGGGTTGGCATGCCTTTGAGCAGATCGAGCTTTGACGGATCGATCATCAGCTCGTCTGGCTTTAAGGGTACCGTTTTCTCGACAGCAGCCGCACGAGCCCCATCCTGGAATCTCTTCAGCTCTTCGTACTGTTTTAGATATTCATCCGGGCTCATCACCACGCCGTTGGCCGGCGCAGGCACCATGACCACATTTTGGGGTTCCAGCAAACAAGGTGCTTCATGATACCATGGAATAGGTGTTGTGAAAGCGACATAAAGTACGCCACCGAAGAGCAGCGATGAAATGGCAATCTTTGTTTTGCTCATGGGTTCCATCCGAGGTGTGGCGACAATTTGATAGATGCTGCGAAACATGCTGAAGACGATCCCGGCCATGGAAAATATCATGACCGAAATACCGATACTCTGCAGATCATACGGTTTGAGCACCGTATAAAGAAACATGCTGATCGAAACAAGAATCACCCAGCGATACAGCCACGCGGCAATCGCGTAGGTCACGAACCAGACGCGTCCTGTTTCGGGCATGAATGGATCAGGCTTGGATTCGATCCCCAGACAATACCATGAGAACGCTTCTTTCAGGAGTTTTTCTGATTTTTGTCGAAGATTTGGAATCTCCAGAAAGTCGCTCATCATGTAATAACCGTCGAATCGCATCAGCGGATTCAGGTTAAAGATAACCGTCGTGATTGTGGTTACAAAAAAGGTATTCAAAGCCAGGTAGTGCAACATACCGGCGTCGGTCAGCCACCAGATGTAAATGGCGACTCCGGACAGGATGACTTCGATGTACATCCCGGCGGCACCGATAATAATGCGATGCCATTTGTTCGGCATCATCCACGAATCTGTAACGTCGCAATACAGGCACGGACTGAAGACCAGTAACATCACGCCCATTTCATGACATTCGCTGCCATAATACACGCAGCTTAGCCCGTGGCCAAACTCGTGAATGATCTTAGCGAGGCCCAGCGTGACCCACAGGTACATCAGATTCGGCCAGCCAAAGAAGCTCTGAAATTCGGGGAGCTTACCGCGAAATTCTTCCAGGTTTGCCCCCAGAACCAGCCAGGACGACACGACAAATATCATGCAGATCGAAGCAAAGAATGGATGAAACATCCAACTGACGAATGGCAGCATCGCACGCAGCGTTCGCTCCGGATCCCAACCGGGAAGTCGCAGCGAAAGCAGACTCATCGCAGTCTGCTTGATCTTTTCCTTTCGCGTTTTCTGACGCTCGCGGACCACCGCCGCACCTTGACCAACGCGATTACTGACAACCAATCCCTTCTTGTGAAGGTCGGTAATCAGTTGCTGGATATCACTCAACGTAATCTGCAGCGTTGGAAATTCGGACTTCAATTCGTCGCGGACGGCTTCCAGACTGCGGACTCCATTCAGCAGTTCCAGGATTCGGTATTGCTCAATCTGCAGCCGATGATATTTCAACGCAATAGGGTCTTTGATGACTTGGTAGCCCACGCCAAGATAATCAATCTTGGCGACCACCAGGTCCGCGCGTTTTCGCAGTGGAATTGGTCGCTGGTTTGACGCAACCGTGCTTCCGGAACTCATTAGTTGCGTTTCTGTGGAATGACGACGGCCTCAATTGGCAGACCCTGCTGCAACAAATAACGGCCGAACTTGTCTTTGCGATTCGGAACATCCACGTGTACGTTCAGGTAGACGGCATTCGATTTCTTTTCGAGTGTCGGGTCTATGAAGCGAATTGTACCTGTGAATACTTCGTCTTCCTGCGCAGCCGGGGCTGGC